>JBQCCH010000655.1:0-2572 GCA_051962375.1 Tepidisphaeraceae bacterium | reverse complement strand
GCTCACGCTGGACGCCTGCCCGTGGGGTTGCCCCGGCTGGGTGGGGGACGGCAACTTCTGGTCGCAGGACCTGGCCGACTATGACGTGAAATGGATCAAGGGGCTGAAGCAGCATTACGGCCTGGATCTGGATGCGATCGGGTGCCGGAACGAGCGGGGCGTGGTCACAAGTTGGCCGCCCGTGTTGCGAAAAGCGCTCGATGCGAATGGGCTGCAGCGGGTGCGCATCCATGCGTTCGACAACCCGGGACATCCGCAGATGTGGGATTGGCTGAAAGCCTTCAAAACGGACCCGGCCTTGGAACAGGCGGTTGGCGTGCTGGGGAATCACACGCTGACGCTGCAACCGCCGGCACCGGAGGTTGAAGCGCTGAGCGCGCGATTGGGCAAGCCGATCTGGAACACCGAAGAGCATCCGTACAACGGCGAAGGGCGCGATTACAAGGATGAATTCGACACCGCCTTGGGGGTGGTGAACCTGTTCAACGACAACTTCATTTCGCACGGGGCGACGAAGGTGGTGAACTGGTACCTGGTCGGCTCAACGTACGGGATTGAGCCGTACGCGGACCAACCGCCGGCGATGATCGCGCGGTCGCCCTGGAGCGGGGCGTACCGCATCAAGCCGGAATTGTGGTCGTACGCGCACTATGGGCAGTTCACGCAGATCGGCTGGAAGTACCTGCCGGGCGGTTGCCGAGCGTTGAGCCAGGGGGGAACGGTGGTGGCGCTGGCGTCGGGCTCGGGGGATTACAGCGTGATCGCCGAGACGCGCGGCGCGAAAGGCCCGCAGACGATCACGGTGGAGGCGGGCGCCGCGCTGTCGTCGCACCCGTTGTGCGTCTGGCGGACGACGCGCTCGGCGCAGTTCGAGCGGCAGGCGGACATCAAGCCGATCGGCGGGCGCTGGTCGATCACGCTGGAGCCGAATGCGATTTATTCGGTATCGACGACGACGGGGCAGCAGAAGGGAAGTTTCGACGACGTGCCCGCCGAGAAGCCGTTCCCGATGCCGTACGCGGACGATTTTGAAAGCTACGGCGACGGCCGGGCGTATGGGTATCTGCCGGCTTACACCGCGGACATCTGCGGCGTGTTTGAGATCGCGGAGCGGCCGGATCACCGCGGGCACTGTCTGCGGCAGGTGGTTTCGCAAAAAGCGCAAAGCTGGGCGCCTGAGTGGATGCCGTACACGATCCTCGGCGACGCGACTTGGCGGGATTACAGCGTGACGGCGTCGATCAACCTGGACGGCGGCGGCTGGGCGGGCCTGATGGGGCGCGTAACGCAGACGGGCAACGGCTGGGAGGGCAATCCATCGGGCTATTACGCACGGCTCTACCCGGACGGCGGCTGCGCGTTGTACGTCGCGGGAGGACAAATTAAGGGGTCGCACGACAAGCAACTGGCGATCGGCGACGTGAAAGGATGGAAGCCGAACCGCTGGCACACGGTGACGCTGACGTTCGCGGGGCCGACGATCACGCTCATGGTGGACGGCCAATCGGTGCTGTCGACCCGTGACACGACGTATGATCACGGCCTGGCGGGGCTGATCACCGGCGGCGAAGGCAGCGGCCGAAACACCGCCTGCTTCGATGACCTGCAGATCAAGCCGATCTTTACCGACTCGAATGCCCCGACAACGCAACCGCTCGCCAAGCCCGCGCCGCTCTACGTACCGTAACCCGGCCTTTTTCGGCGAGATTTAGGCCGATTTTTTGCGGGGCCGGCGGTAGAAAGGACTGTGCAGGGAAGCGGCTGTGGCGCTTCGGCTCTTTGACAAGTGGGCGGGTGGATGCGTGAAGAAGGTCTACTGGGTCATGGCGTACTGCGTAAGTAGGGGTGCACGCTGTCGCGGTTTCGGTCAAATGATTGAGATAAGTCGCGTGGCGGTCTGGGCAAGGGCCGTCGCACTGGCGCGCGGGTGGCGCGGGCCGGGAACGCGTGGCCGGCCCGGGGGTTGGGCCGGAAAATCGCGGGAAAATGAAAACAAAAATGGCAGGAACGGCCGAGCGGGGTTTTCGGCGACTTATGGCCGAGGCGTCGGGGCGTTGACCGGTCGGATTCGGACGGCGATGTCACGCAAAAAGTCGGGGGCGGTGATCGCGAGGGGTTGGCCGATGCTGGTGAGCGGGTCGGTTCGGCGGATGACGCCGGTTCGCGTGTCCCACCATTCGGCGGAAAATGAGCCCGGGTGCAGCGGGGGAAGCGTCAACCGGATGCCGACCTGGGGCGAAGGATCCTGGGTCTGGTCGAGCTTCCAATTCGAGCGGGCATCGAAGAGCCAGGCGAGGGTTTCGGAGGTTTGAGGATCGCAAAGCCCGACCGCGCCGAGGTTCGCGTACCGGCCATCAAGGGCGTGGGTGAACGTGACGGATTGGAGCGTGAGCCAGTCGCCGGCGAGCAGCTGGAGCGTGACGGTGTGACGGCCCGCGGGAATCAGGCTGGCGACGCGATAGGGGCGGCTGATCGCGGCGCGATAGAGCTGGGTTTGCGGATCGAGGCTGGGATCGGACGTATCGGGCGAGCCCGGCCAAGCGGTGAAGACGTGGGCGGCGAAGGGTTGGCC
>JBQCCH010000654.1:0-2467 GCA_051962375.1 Tepidisphaeraceae bacterium | reverse complement strand
CAAAAACCCCGGCGTGTACGGCACGAGCGACGTCACCAAAATCCCCGCCAACGCGCCCCCCGAAGCCTACGCCGTCGCCAACAGCAACAACCACAACCGCGCCGGCCAAAACGTCCTCTTCGCCGACGGCAGCGTGCAGTTTGTCCGCGATCCGTATCACGGCTTCGGGTATGTCGCCCTGCATCAGGATCCGGAGACTCACGCCTGGATCAGCGCCAAGGCGGGGGACAACATCTACACCGCCCTGCGCGCCACGACGATCCCCGCCGGCGAACACCCGCCGGCCGAGGGGAACGGCGTTTTCGGCAAGAGCGTGGCCCCCGCATGGCTGTATGACAGCTACCTCGTTCCGTCCGCCGCCGAATAACACGCCGATCCGCCGCCGCCGCCGGGCCGTCGCATCCGCGGCGGCACGTGAATGAATTTCGTCGTGTTGGCCTCTGCCACGCCGCCGCCGCGCCCGCCCGTCGCGCTCGAAACTGCCGCCGATCATTTGATTGGCTCTGCAAATCCCTCAATAATCGCTCCACTCATTATGACTTCCGCCGAAATTCGCCAAGGCTACCTCGATTTCTTCGCCAAAAAGCACGCTCACACGATCGTGCCCAGCAGCCCCGTCGTGCCCCACGATGATCCGACCCTGCTGTTCACCAACGCCGGCATGAACCAGTTCAAGCCGATCTTTCTGGGCCAGGAAAAGCGGGCGTACACGCGCGCCGTCGATACGCAAAAGTGCATCCGCGCCGGCGGCAAGCACAATGACCTCGACGACGTCGGCCGCTCGCGCCGTCATCACACGTTCTTCGAAATGCTCGGCAACTGGTCGTTCGGCGACTACTTCAAGCAAGGCGCGATCGAAATGTCGTGGGAACTGCTCACGAAGGTCTGGAAGATCGATCCGACGCGCCTGCACGTCAGCTGCTTCGAAGGGGATGAAGCCAACGGCGTCCCCCGCGACACCGAGTCGGCCGACATCTGGAAAAAGGTCGCCAACTGGGAACAGTACGGCGAAAAATCCGAAGACCACATCCACTACTTCGGCAAAGACAACTTCTGGGAAATGGGCGACACCGGCCCGTGCGGCCCGTGCACCGAAATCTACATCGACCGCACCCCCGACAAATCCGGCGGCCCCCAGGTCAACGGCGAAGACCCGCGCGTGATGGAAATCTGGAACAACGTCTTCATCCAATACAACCGCAACACCGACCGCACCCTCACGCCGCTGCCGGCCCAGCACGTCGATACCGGCATGGGTTTCGAGCGCATCTGCCAGGTGCTGCAGGACGTCGACAGCAACTACAGCATCGACCTGTGGCACCCGTTCTGGGACAAGCTCAAAGCCCTCAGCGGCCACACCTACTCCGGCAAATTCCCCAAGACCAACAGCGTCGACGCCGCCGCCGAGGCCGCCGATGAAGGCCTGCGCAAAGACATCGCCTTCCGCGTGATCGGCGATCACATTCGCTGCCTGACGTTCGCGCTGACGGACGGCGCCGTGCCGAGCAATGAAGGCCGCGGCTACGTCCTCCGCCGCATCCTCCGCCGCGCCGTGCGGTTTGGTCGGCAGTCGCTGGGGCTGAAGGACCCGTTCCTGTATCAACTCGTCGATATCGTCGTGCAGAGCATGGGCGCGGCGTTTCCGGAGTTGAAGAAGAATCCGGGGTACGTTGCTGAGCTGATCAATGATGAAGAGGTGAGCTTCGGAAAGACGTTAGATCGCGGCATCGCGCTTTTTGAAGAAGCGGTCGCCACGAGCCGCGACCGTAAGGGAGCGTGTTCCGATGATGTCGTGGCCGCAAACCCAACGCTCCCTGACGGTCGCGGCTCGTGGCGGGAGATTTCTGCCATTGCCGCCTTCAAACTCCACGACACCTTCGGCTTCCCCATCGATCTCACTCAAATCATGGCCGCCGAGCGGGGCATGAGTGTTGATCTCGAAGGCTACGAAACCCTGATGGAAGAAGCCCGCGCCAAGGCCCGCGCCGGCGGGAAGACGGGCGACGACGTCATCTACGACCTGCCGCCCGATGCCCTAGCCGAGCTTGAAGCCAATGGCGTGCCGCGGACGGACGACGACGCCAAATACGCCGTCGGCGAAATCACCGCCACCGTCAAAGCCATCTGGCGCGGCGACGAGCTCGTCACCGAAACGCCGCCGTGCGTGGATGTCGCGATCATTCTCGACAAGACCAATTTCTACGCCGAAATGGGCGGCCAGGTCGGGGATACCGGCACGCTCGCGAATGAATCGACAACGTTCGACGTCTTCGACACCCACGACGTCGGCGGCTACATCCTGCATATCGGCCGCTGCTCCGATGGCAGCCTCAAGATCGGTGATACCGTCACGCTCAGCGTTTCCTCGCAACGGGCCGCCACCCAGGGCAATCACACCACCACCCACCTGGCCAACTGGGCGCTGCGCGAAGTGCTCGGCGAGGGCGTGCAGCAGAAAGGCTCGCTC
>JBQCCH010000653.1:0-2219 GCA_051962375.1 Tepidisphaeraceae bacterium | reverse complement strand
AATGACGGCAACGGCGTGAGCGACGTCTCGGGCGCCGACTTTCAACTGCACCTGAAAAATGGGTCGATCCTCAATGTCGACCTGAACGGCGCGGCCACCGTCGGTCAGGCGATCGATGCCATCAACCAGGCCGCCAACGGCAAAGCCACCGCCGCACTCAATGCCGACGGTTCCGGCATCACCTTGACCGACACCTCCGGCGGTGGCGGGACGCTCAGCGTCACGCCCGTCGGCACGTCCAGCGCCGCGGCAGACCTCGGCCTGACCGCCACCGCTTCGGGCAATACCCTCACCGGCTCCCCAATCCAGGCACCGCTCGGCACCGTCCTGCTCAAAACCCTCAACGGCGGGCAAGGCCTCACCCTCGGCACCATCCATATCGCCGACCGGTCCGGCACCGCCAAAGACGTCGACCTCAGCCAGGCGAAATCCGTCCAGGATGTCCTGGATGCCATCAACACCGCCGGCGTGGGCGTCACCGCCGCCTTGAGCAATTCCGGCAACGGCATTTCCCTCACCGACACCAGCGGCGGCACGGGCAACCTGGTCATCTCCGACACCAGCGGCACCGGGGCCGCCCAGCTCGGCATCGCTGGAACCTTCGACAACTCCAAAACCACCGTTCAAGGCGCCAACCTGCAGCGAAAATGGGTCAGCCCGAACATGTCGCTCGCCAAATACAACGGCGGCAAGGGCGTCAGCTCCGGCGATTTCACCATCACCGCCGCCAATGGGCAGTCTTCCACGATCACCGTCGACACCTCCACCGACCTCACGCTCGGCGATGTGATGGACAAGATCAACAAAGCCTTCAACGGCAAGGTGGTCGCCTCCATCAACGCCCACGGCGACGGCATCGCATTGACCGACAACACCGCCGGCGCCGGCAAGCTCACCGTCGCCGACACCAACGGCACCGCCGCCGCCAATCTGAATCTCGTCGGCACCGCCACCGGGAATGTCCTGGATGGCTCGGAAGAAAAAACCATCGACATCACCGCCACCGACACGCTCCAGGACGTGCAGACCAAGATCAACAATCTCGGCTGGGGCGTTCAGGCATCGATCATCAATGACGGCAGTGGCGCGGCCGCCTATCGGCTCTCCCTCAATGCCACCGGCTCGGGCGTCGCCGGGCAGGTCACCTTCGACAGCGGCACCACCAACCTCGCCACCCGCACGCTCGTCAAAGCCCAGGACGCCGCCGTCTTCGTCGGATCGGCCAACAGCGACGCCCCCCTCCTGGTCACCTCCAGCAGCAACTCCATCACCGGTGTCATCAAGGGGCTCACGCTCAATCTCACCAGCGTCAGCAAAGACCCCGTCACCGTCAGCGTGACCAACGACGTTTCCAACGTCACCGACGCCCTCACGAAGTTCGTGCAAAGCTACAATGATCTGGTCGACAAAATCGGCGCCTACACGCAGTTTGGCACCGCCAACGCCGTCACCAACGCCGACGGGTCAACCACCGTCACCAATGCCGACGGATCGACCACCACCACCAAGAGCGACGGCACCGTCGTGACCGTCAACGCCGACGGCACCACCACCAACTCCGACCCCAACGCCGGCGCCACCAAAACCGTCACCAGCACCGCCGCCGACGGCACGGTCACCACCTACAAAGAAGGCGTCCTCCTCGGGGATTATTCGGTCAGCCAGATTCAGGATCAGCTCAACGCGATGATCCAGACCGTCGTCCCGCAGGCGGGCAAATACAAGATCCTGGCCAGCGTCGGGCTCACCGTCGGCGACGGCGGGCATCTTCAGTTTGACGCCGACAAGTTCAACACGGCCTACGCCGACGATCCGAACTCCGTCAAAGCCCTCTTCACCACCACCAGCGCGTCGATCAACCCAAACACGCAGCTCCGGTTCATCAACGACGGTAAAGGCGTCACCACCGCCGGCGACGGCGTCAATGACTTCAAGGCCACCCTCAAAGACGGCTCCTCGCTCAATGTCTCAATCGGCAAGGCCACCACGATCAGCGACATCATTTCGTCGATCAATGCGGCCGGCAAAGGCAAGCTCACCGCGTCCCTGACGGACAACTACCAGCTGCAGATCAGCGATCTGACCACCGGCGCCGGTTCGACCGTGCTCACCCAGCTCAACGGCTCGCAATTTCTCGCCGGCCTGGGGCTGACCGCGCCGGCAACCGACGGCTCGATCACCGGCCAGCAACTCAGCAGCATCGACCCCGTCGCCAGCGC
>JBQCCH010000652.1:0-6188 GCA_051962375.1 Tepidisphaeraceae bacterium | reverse complement strand
GCGGCGCGTGCTCGGGCGGGGCGTGCTCGGGCTCGGCGGTGAAGGGCCGGGGCGCCGGCGATCGCGTCGGCTGGGCCGGGCGGACTTCACGCATCACCGGCTGCGCCGGGACGCCGTGGATCGCGTCATGGGCGTGCTTGCCCTTGAACCAGTACAGCGGCGACCGCAGCAACGCGGCGGCCGGCGAGGGCTCGGCCGGGCTCGCCTGCTGTTGGCGCTGGCGTTCGAGCTGCTCTTTTTGTTTTTGCTGGGCGTTTCGGATCACTTCGAACAACGCCGGAGAATTCTTGGATCGAGCCATCCTGGCCTCACTTTTCGCGTCCCGCGAAACGACAGACGGAGAACAGACCGTCAAGATCGTTTCGACGGTCTGAAACTAAATCGGCCGGCAGCGCTTTGCAACAATAGTAAAAATTATCGTCGCATCATTCACAATGCGGCTTTTATCGGACGTGAAACCGCGGAACTCAAGGCCCGGCCGCAGGTTGGGAAAAAAGAACCAGCCCTTCGAGAAAATACTCGAAGGGCCGGTTTTGTTGGCTGCGTCGATCGGACCGGAAGCTTAGAAGGTGAGCTTCAGGGCCTGGGCCATCTTGATCGAGACCACGTCGGTGATGATCGTGTTGCTCGTATCGAGATAGGTGTCGACGTTCTGGTTGAACTTGGTCAGCAGGCTGGCCTTCTTGCCGGTGATGTTCGCCAGGACGGTCTGGGCGTACGGGCTGGTGGCCAGCGAGAAGCCGTTCGGGGTCGAGCCGCGGTGGATGAAGTCGCGACGGACGAAGTCGGCGAAGCTGGTGACCGGCGTGGTGTTGCCGAAGCCGCCCGGATCGCTGACGGAACCGAGGAAGACGCTGCCGGTGCGGGTGTTGCCGCTGGTGAGCAGCGGGGCGGCGTTGATGCCGCCGTACGGGAACAGGGCCGAACCGGAGTTCAGGAAGGCGACCATCTGCGTGTTCAGGTAGGTCGAGAGGGTCGTGCCATTGCCGGCGGTCGTCGGGTCGGCCAGCAGCTGCTGGGCGTAGACGGTCATGGCAACGGTGTTGTCGACGACTTCGGCTTCGAGCGAGTCATCGAGCGAGCCGGTCGACGGGTTGACGGCGACGGACTGCTGGTGCATCGCTTCGCGGGCGAGGATCGCCGACAGCTGGACGAACGATTCGCCGCCGAGGGTCGGGCGGACGATCGTCTGGAGCCGGCTGCTGGAGTTGAGCTTGGTTTCGGCGGTCGGGGCGCTGGCCGAGATCGAGCTGTCGAAGGTGACAATCGCCCAGCTCTTGCCGGTGACGTTCGCCTTGCCGAGGTAGGTGTCGATCGCGGACGCCGCCACCGTGCCGGTCAGCGACACCAGGGCCGCACGCAGGTTGGCGTCGGGGATGATGCCGATGGCGGTGGCGCTGTTGTAGGTGTTGATGGCCGAGTTCTTCTGGGCCGCGGTGATGGTGCCGGCGGCGACCTTCTTATCGAGGAAGGCCGACAGCTGCGCCGCCACAGTGTTGGAGCTGGGGACGGTGCTGACGACGGTCGGGGTCGGGGCGCCGCTGAACACGGAGTTCGAGACGTACCCGAGATCGGTCGGCTTGAACGCACGGTTCGACAGCGTGTAGCGGGGCTTGTTCTGGCCCTGGGCGAAGGTGATCGTGTTGGTGGAAGTCGTGCCGTCGTAAACGAGCGGGACGTTCTTCGTGTTCGTGATCGCGCCGGAGTAGATGAACAGCCGGCTGCCCTTGCGGATCAGGCGGTCCGTGATGATCTGGATGTAGTTATCGCCCGGCTGGGTAATCGTCATGCCGACGGTCACTTTGCGCTGGCCGTTGGCGGTGAGGGTGTTGTTGGCGTAGCCGAACGAGCGCATCAGCGACGTATCTTTCAGACGGATCGTCTGATTGAAGGCCACCGTAATGCGGTTGGTGTTGTTGGAGAGACCGTCGACCGAGACCTTGGCGATCTTGATGCCAATGACGCCGGCCGGCAGGACTTGGGCGGCCATGAGTTGACGGCCTTCGAGGTCTTCGACGAGGGTCGAGGATTTGGCGGCCGAGGGGGTACCGAGGAAGCGAGACAACATAGAACCGATCCTTTCAAGTTGGTGTGCCGATGGGCGCCACCGTTAGCTAAAGCCCGAACGCGTTTATTCGCGCAAATCGGACAGGAACCATGGGGCACCTGCCCCCGTTTCCGGCAGACGATGACGCTGACATCAGGCCACTCGTCCTCTCATCACTCGTATTATCGGTTAAACAAAAGGTTGACATTAACCGTTCGAAATGAGGTCCTTTTGTAATATCGAACGTTACGGGGGCCGACTCGTTACAAAATACTGTCGAAACGGGCGCATTTATCGGTCCCCGCGACAGAACGCCCGGGACGCGCGAGATTGCGTTCGGGGGCGGGGGCCCTAAAATCGTCGATCCTGAGTTTTGAGCCCTGTTCTGACGGGAGTTACGGCCATGATGCTTGGCGTTTGCACCGAATCCGCGAAAGCCCTCGCCGCCGAGGCGGGCGGGTGGGATTTTATCGAAGAAAATGTGCAACGGGTGCTGAAAGGGACGGAAACCGAGTGGCAATCGCCCAGCGCGGTGGCGCTGCCGGCGCCGTCGGCGAATTCGATGGTGCCGGGCGACCTGAAAATCGTCGGCCCGAACGTTAATAACGAATTGCTCGATACTTACATGCGGCGGGTGGTGACCCGGGCCCAATCCATCGGCATGCACACGATTGTGTTCGGCTCGGGTGCGGCGCGCCAGGTGCCGGAAGGCTTTGAGCGGATCCGGGCGGTGGAGCAGATCGTCAAATTCCTGACCCGGCTGGGGCCCGTGGCGCAGGAGCACGGGGTGACGATCGTGATCGAGCCGTTGAACCGGGGCGAGTGCAACATCATCAACAGCGTCGCCGAGGCGATGACCTACGTGCGTCGGGTGAATCACCCGGCCGTGAAGTGCCTGGTGGACAGCTACCATTTCTGGCTGGAAAATGAGCCGCTGAGCAATCTGGAAGCGGCGATGCCCTGGATTCACCACGTTCATGTGGCGGACAAGCAGGGGCGCGTGGCGCCGGGCGAGAGCGGGGCGTCGGACTATGTGCCGTTTTTCAAGGTGCTTAAGGCCGGCGGGTATGATCGATTGATCAGCGTGGAATGCGCTGGGTTTGATTTCAACACGAACGGGCCGCGGGCGCTGGAGTGCCTGCAAAACGCCTGGAACAATGCTTAACGCCGCCCGCCGGCGCCCGCGTGCCGGCTGCTTTGAAGGGCGTCTCACGGAAAAGGAAACGACACCATGCTCATGAAATACCGCCTGTTCACCCCGGGGCCGACGTCCGTCCCCGAAGCCACGCTGCTCACGCTCGCCAAGCCGGTGCATCACCACCCCACGGCCGAGTTCCGCAAGCTGTTCGCGGAGTTGCAGGACCTGCTCAAATACACCTTCAAGACGACGCAGAATGTCTACGTCATCACCGGTTCGGGGACGGCCGCGTTTGAATCGGCGTACACGAGCGTGCTGTCGCCCGGGGCGAAGGTGCTGAATGTCACCAACGGCAAGTTCGCCGAGCGTTGGGCGAGCTATGGCAAGACGTTCGGCATGGACGTGAAGGAACTGAAGCTCCCGTACGGGCAGCACGCGACGGCGGAACAGATCGACGCCGAGCTGAAGGCCGGCGGGTTTGCCGCGGTGACACTGGTGCATTCCGAAACGTCGACGGCCACCGCGTGCGACCTGGCCGCCATCGCAAAGGTGGTGCGCAAGCACGGCGATGTGCTGTTGATCGTGGACGGCATCACGAGCATCGGCGCGCTGCCGTTCGACATGGACGGCTGGGGCGTCGATGTGGCGATTACGGGCAGCCAGAAGAGCCTGATGCTGCCGCCGGGCTTGGGGTATGTCGCCCTGAGCCCTCGCGCCGAGGCGGCCATGAAGACCGCCAAGACGCCGAATTTCTATTTCGACCTGAAGAAATACGAGAAGGTGATCTCCGACGGCGACACCCCCTTCACGCCCGCCAACACGCTGATCGAAGCGCAGCTGACGAGCCTGAAGATGATCAAAGACGAGACCATCGAAGGCGTCTGGAAGCGCACCAGCGCGTCGGCGAACGCATTCCGCGCGGGCGTGAAGGCGCTGGGCTTTGAAATCTTCAGCCAGACCCCGTCCGACAGCGTGACGGCCGTCAAGTATTTGCCGGGGATCACGGACAAGGATTTCCGCAACACGTTGAAGAACAAGCACAACATCCACGTGGCCGGCGGGCAGGGGACGATGGAAGGCCAGCTCTTCCGGGTCAACCACATGGGCTACAGCGACGTGTACGACGCCTTGGTCGTGGTGGCGGCGATCGAGCACACGCTGAAGGCGCTGGGGAAGACGGTCGCCTTCGGGGCGGGCGTCAGCGCGGCGCAGAAGGCGCTGGAAAGCGCGTTCTAACGCCGATCAGATCGGACTGAAACGATTGCGAAGCGTGTGCGAAGGATTTCTCCTTCGCACACGCTTTTTTTTAGCCCTGCGTCGAATCGATCCTGTGCCCCAAAAAAACAACCCGGGCCTGCCGATGATGGCGGGCCCGGGCGAATACGGTGGTTTGTGAAAAACCGGCGCTCTTTAAACGACGTTGACCTTCCGGCCGACGCGGCGCTTGCGGTTGATCATTTGGCGACCCTTCTTGGTGCTCATGCGAACACGAAAACCAAGCTTGCGGGCGCGTTTCACTTTGCTGATGCGGTGGGGGTAATGCATGACGGAAACCTTGTTGCAGCTCGAGCGTAACGCCCGGCCTCTCCTGTTCTTAAAATCGGGCCTGGGCCCGAAAGGCTAAGGGACATTCACGCCGATCGATTGAAGCGAAGCGTTGCCTCGCTCGTCGGTCACCTTGACCAACACGGTGTGCTGACCCTTGCCAAGCCCCGGAAGCGACAGGGTGTATCGCTCCTCGGGGGAATCGGCGATCGTATCATCCGGAAGGCTCCGCTGCCAGTGGTCGACGCTGTCGACAGTGTAATCGAGGCTGGCGACGGTTCCGGTGCGGTCGACCGCCCGCAACTTGATGGTGGCCGGGCTGGCCGAAACGTCGGTCTTGATGTCGCCGATCAGGGGCGGGGTGTTGTCGATGAGGACGCTCTCGCTGATGCGGCTGGATTCCTTGCCCTGCCCGGGGAGATTGGCGGCGGCGTCGCTGGCGACGACTTTCACTTCGTAATGCCCGTCGGCGGTTCCGCGGGCGCTCCAGACGTGGCTGGTTTCGGACAGGTCGCTGGCGAGCTTCATCCAGGCGGGCTTGCCGACCTCACGAACGTAGACGCTGTAGCGCAGTTCGTCGTCGTTCGGATCGGCCGCCTCCCAGGCGATGGTCATGTTCCCGGGGTTTTGCGGGTCGCCGGTGGGGGCCACCGTCACCGACGTGATGTGGGGTCCGACATTCGGCCGCTGGTAGGCGGTGGTGACTTCGTCCACGGTCGGCGTCTGGTGATCGTCGCCGGCCTTGAAGGTCAGGCGATATTGCAGGTATCGGGCGGGGCTGGAGGTCAGGTGGGTGAACTCGCTGGCCGGCTGCGGGTCGGACCAGTCGCTCCAGCCGTCGTCGTCCGGATCATCAATGTTGCCGGCCCGCGTGGAGACGGTGATTTCGGTCCCCTTGGGCATCGTGCCGAGCAGGTGCATCGTGCCGAAGCGGCTGACCATGCCGGCGTCGAGCACGTCGCTTTCATACACGCCCTGCGGCGCGCAGTTCGCGGACAATTTCAAAATCTGCCCGGCATTGCTGGTGGCAAGCAGGAGCGAGCCGTCCTTGGCCGGGAGAATGGCGGTCACGTCCGGGGCATCGGTGCGGAGCAGGAGGGTCGACTCTTCGCTCTTCGGGCGAATTTCATAAACGCCGCCATCGGTGCCGGTAGTGAGGAAGATCGAATCGCCCTGCACGGCCATGCCGTAGATGACGACGGGGGCGCGGAACAACTCGGTGACGAAGCCTTGCCCGTCGATGCGATAGACGGCATTGCCGGCGGCGCCGGCCTGGGCGCCGGCGGATTGCGCGGCGGCAGGCTGATCGGGCGAAACGGGAGGCGCGGCCATTGCATTGGTGGGCCGGGTGGTGTCGGGGCCGGCTTGGTCGTCGTGCGGTTCGGGGACGGCGGCCGCGTTGCGCGGGATCGCGTCGCCGGGCGATTCATCGGGGAGCTTCGGGGCGTCCGGCTTTTT
>JBQCCH010000651.1:0-4503 GCA_051962375.1 Tepidisphaeraceae bacterium | reverse complement strand
GCCGCCGCGAACCACGTCGGCCTGGTGGACAGTCTTGCCGCCTTCAAGCGAGCCATCACTGGCGGGACCCAGCCGGAATCCTTAATGGCCCAGCGCAACCACCCGAACCGCCAGGGCCACGAACTCGTGGCGGCGGAGTTGGCGCGGTGGTTCGACGCCCGGTAATACGCATCGTGCTTGACGCTACAAGCTGGATTGCCTGATCTGGTACTCCATGCCGTGCCTGCCGTCTGCATGACATGGAGTACCAAACTGTGGCAACTATTTCCAGATGTCTGCCTAATTCAGATTTTTAGCAGTCTCAATGCGCATGCATAACGATACTCACATGTGAGTAAGCGAAATCACTGGGGTCGAAGCTTTCCGATGTAACAGACAAATGAACATGATAAACCGCTCCCTCAGTTAACGTGACGACATGTGACGGCGTAGACAGTGTGCCGCCGTCTGGCTGAGAGTAGTCACTGATATGTATTGATGATGATCCGCTAACTTCATCCAAAGTAAGAACGACATCTGTATATCCGCTTGGGCCGTCTTGCTCGCCGTCTCCAGACGCTCCAAAATCGACGTCGACCGTTCCAGCCGTTGTCGTCTCGTCACCATCGCTCACTGTAAAGTAGTAGTCGATTTCTGCGGTAGCTGACGCGAAACCGCTGCAATCAGGATAGATATTTCCGACTTCTGAATATACGGTATGACCATCACTCTCTGCATCTGAATAAGTGCCCCACACCGTAAATTCGTCCGGAAGCATGTGTTCGAACCAAGATTCAGCGTAATTTCCGCCCGGTGTGCTTACTACATCATAGGAGTACGGATTAACTCCGGCCCATCCGCTCCCTTGGCGATGAAAATCGTATTCGCTAAATGTCGCACTGGCTCGTGAAAAATTTACAGAAATTAGTAGTAGGTAACATGCGACTGCCGAAGGTAGGAGAGTTTTCATAAAGCTTCACAGGGTGAATGTTTCAAACGAAAATGCAACGCGATTTGCGAGTATAATATGCTACTGGCTACACCTCCTTGGCCGCGTCGAAAGCCTGTCCGCTTTCAAAGAGGCTATCGCTGCGGCGTTCGGCGGGAATCGCTAATATTTTCAGGGGAATCGTCCGGACCGCGAAAGGCATTCGCGGATAGGTTCGATCTGCTTGTATGATTTCTCACTCGCTGAAACAGACCGAAGCTCAATTATCGAGGTCTTTTGATTTTATTGCCACAACTGCCGGCAGCTACGCAGGTGTGATGATCTTGGTCGGTGCGTACAGCGCACCCCTAGCTCTGCTGCTGCAGGACGAACACAAACCGACTGTCACGCATCTGTGCCCGGGTGCCATCCATTTCGGTCGTCGTTTGGGGCAAGGCTTCGCGGGCGACACCTTCGGCATGCCCGTCGAGGAAAAGGATGTTGGTCGTACCGGTCGTCGTGGGCTTCTTTGGATCGAAGCGGCCGTGGCGGCTCCCGACGATCCGCGTTGACGTCGACAGGTCCCACTGGTAACCGTCCAGGAGCAACACCGTTTCCGACGCTCTAAACTGGTTCATTCGCTTCAAAGGACTCAGGGCAGACTGGCCGGGATAGCAGTTAAGGTACATTGAGGGACAGCCAGCACGTGGGTCGGTCGACGGGAAATTCTGGGCCGTACCGTTGATGGCATAGCCGTTGTCGGCGATCAGACCGACCCGCATCCAGTTGGAGACGCGCCGGTCGAATCCGTCGGCGGGGGCCGGCACGGCGGACATATTCGCCAAGCGGATCGAAGGGCACACGAAAATCGAGCGTGCCGGCGCATTCGGATCGTTTTCCTGCTTTGGGTCGGGCAGGATTTTGCTCGTGATCAGCAGGTGTGTCCAGAAGTCCGCGACAGCGCCGCCACTGATCGGACTTTTGCCGACAATCCGCGTCGGCAAGATGTAGTTGTTGTACGTCGATGCGTAAAGCGTCACGGCCGTGCCGAGCTGCTTCAACTGCGACAGGCAGACGGTCGCTTGTGCCGCCCGCCGGGCCTGATTCAGTGACGGCAGCAGAATGGAAATCAGCAGGGCAATGATCCCGATCACTACCAAAAGTTCGACCAAGGTAAAGCCGTAGCGCCTGCGAAACTGGGATGACGTTTGCGACATGATACCGACCTCCTCCGACAACCGATCTGACGCCAGCGACACCGCCAGGGTCGCACGATCAGCTATTTGGCCGTTTGTAAGTATGTCGCCGGCGCAAGGGGAAGGCCATGCATTACTCGGCCCTATCGGGTGGACAATCTGGCGCACTTTTGCGGCATCACCGAACCGCGGTGCCGGCGAGTGCGTTTCGGCCTGTCGAATATTGGTGGCCGGCAACGCGGCCCGACTGCGCCGGGGCGCGATCAACACTGACGGCCGGCGACGCCGACTCGCGGGGGCGTGACTTGAGGAAATTCCCGAAGCCGACGATCACTGTCGACCCGACCAGCCCGCACAAGCCGACCGCCACCAGCATCCGCGTTCGGACGCTGGTGCCTTTCCACTCCTTAAGCGCAAATCCCCAGAGCGTGCCGAAGATGATGATGCTGGTCATGTGAAGCGTCCAGCTGGAGAACGCGTATTCCCGGCCCATGCGAGTTTCACCCATGCTGTAGAAGAAGAACTGCAGGTACCAGACGACCCCACCGACGGCGGCAAACAGGTAATTAGTCAACAGCGGGACACGGCGCGTGCCGGCCGTCGCCGCCGGCAGATTGGCGGGTTCGGCGGCGGGCGTGTCGGACGCGTCGTAGGGGACGACGGCGAGGGAAACGTCGATCTCGGCGGCGTCGCGGTCGCGAAAGGCGACGTACTGGTGCCCCGTGCGGTTTTTCAGGTTTAGATAGACACACCAGACAAGGTTTGTCAAAAACCCGCCGGCCGTCACGACGATCAGCACCGGCAGGTTCTGCCACAGTTCCGACCCGCCATGCGCCTGCAGGCTTGTGCGGGCGGCGTCGGCGATCGGCCTCCCCGCCGCTAGGCCGTAAGCGAACGCGGCGCTAAGCACACCCGAGCAGACGGCAACGAACAGGCCCTTCCAGAAGTGGAACTCGGCAACCGCGCCGCTTTTGTCACGTTGCTCCAACTCGCGTTCCTTCGAAACCCCGGCCATCCCGTTGACCACGATGCCAATCAAGCAGACGCCGATGCCCGCCAAAATGACCTGCCCCGACCGGCTGGCGGCCACTTGACCGAGGCTGCCGTCCACCAGCGGCGGGAGCAACGTGCCACAGGCCGTGCACAAGCCCAGGGCGATTGCCACGCCTAGGGCGATGCCCAGGTAGCGCATGGTCAGGCCGTACGTCACGCCTCCTACGCCCCAGATCATGCCCCAGAAGAACGCCAGCCCCAGACTGCGGCCGGGCGAGTGGCGGAATACGTCCAACAGCCCCGGCACGAGCAACGCCGCCAGCAGCGTGGGCGCCAACACCCACGAGAAGAAGCCGCCCACGAGCCAGTAGGTTTCCCAGGCCCAGCGACGGATGAGTTTATAGGGGATATAAAAACTGGCCGCGGCGAGGCCGCCGATCCAGTGATACATAAGTCCGGCTAACGGGTCCGACGCCATACGCTTGTTCCTCCACGTCCCAAGCCGGGCTGTCGCCCGGACTGCTTGCTAATCCTCGCCGCTTGCGATACGCGGGCCATAGACAAATTGGCCAAAAATGAGCGGCCTTCCGTCTCAGTGCGTTTGCAGCGTGACAGGCCCGATCAGCCCTGACGCTTGCGGCTCGACACCGTTCAGCTTCGGTGAAACGGACAGCCAGATTGCCCGCTGGTCTTTGGGCTTGCTCAATTCGAACAGGATTCGATTGAGCCACGGATTGGTGAAATCGACTTCCAAGCGGTTTTCGCCCGGGCGCAGCGCCTTCGATACGTCGATCGTCCAAGGCGCGCACCACACCCGGCCGACGTCGATGCCGTTGAGTCGGACGTGCGCCACGCCCTGGAACGCGCCCAAGTTCAGCCACGTGGGCGTGCCGGTGGGGGCGTCGGCGAGGGTAAAGGTTTTGGAATAAGTCGCCGTACCGCTGAAATGCTGGATCGCCGCTTCCGGCCGCTGGGGCCACGCGACCAGTTGATCGAATGTGGCGTCGATGGGCGCCGCATCGAAGGGCTTAAAGCGGACGGCCCAGGGTCCGTCGATGGCCTGGCGGTCGTGAAGCGGCGGAAAGTTTTCTGTCGCCGACCGGCCGGCGGCGGGCTTTGCGAAAACGATGAAATACGACTCGCGCGGGCCGAAAGTCAGCGGCACGTCGGTGCGTCCGTCGTGGTAGTTGAACGTCTTAAGGTCGCGACGCGTCCCGTCGACCGCGTTCCACAATTCCGGCTGACGGCCGCTAACGCGGAACGACGCCGTCACCGTGCGGGGTTCGCTCTTCTGATTGGATAGAAAGTAGATGTCGAAGCCAGGCCCGGCGCGGTGCGTCCAGGGCACCGATGCGTCAAGACCGCTGACATCGGGCGAGACTCTTAACGCGTCCAGCGCCGGTTGCA
>JBQCCH010000650.1:0-3919 GCA_051962375.1 Tepidisphaeraceae bacterium | reverse complement strand
CATATCGATGGGCGTGCGATGAATGATACGGTCTTTTGCGAAACTCTGCTCCAACCGCTTGCGCACGTCGGGGTCGTCGGTCTTCCAGACGATCGCCCCCGCCGCGATCGACGCCGGCCGGATGTCGTTTCGACCCAGTTCGACGATGAATCGACGCGTGCGAGCGCCCGGAACACTCGCTCGGCCGCGCGCGTGGTTTTGCGAGATCGGGCGAATGCCGTACACGCGTCCGCCGGCTTCGTCGGTGTCGGGACGGCCTTCATCAAACACGATGCCGTCGCCCGGCTTCAGCTCCACGTCCGTGTCCGATTCAACCACCAGCCCGCGGGGCGTCGCCTGCACGACCACGCCGACGCGGCGCCCGCGCGATTTCGGAAATCGTCCGGGCACGAGCACCTGATGGTTCACGCCGTCCAAAAATCCGTTCGACAGGCCGCGCGAGAAGACCTGTTCCAGATCGCCCCGCTGTTGCGGCGAAATCTGGTACGCCTGCCCGGTCAGGGCCGCATCGATGGCGGCGCGATAGGTCTGCGACGTCGCCGCCACGTAAGGCGCGTGCTTGAGCCGGCCTTCAATTTTGAAGCTGACGACGCCCAGTTTCACGAGCCGATCCACCAGATCGAAAGCGGCCAAGTCCTGCGGGCTGACGAGGTATCGCACATCGCCCAGGTCGCGCGGCTGGCCGTCGACGATCAATTCATAGGGCAGTCGGCACGCCTGCGCGCACTGGCCGCGGTTGGCGCTGCGGCCGCCCAGCGATTCGCTCGTAAGGCATTGCCCGCTGTAGGCCACGCACAAGGCGCCGTGAATGAAGACCTCCAGCGGCATGTCGGTTTTTTCGACGATGCGGGCGATGTCCTCGATCGCCAATTCGCGCGCCAGCACCACGCGCGAGACGCCGAGCTTGCGGACGAATTCGATCCCGCGCGGCTCGGTCAGCGTCATCTGCGTGCTGCCGTGCACGGGAAGGGTCGGCGCCAGTTCGTGGATCAGTTTGGCGATGCCCAAATCCTGCACGATCACCGCATCGACCCCGGCCCGCGCCATCGCCGTGATGTAATCGAGGGCGGCGGGCAATTCTTCGGTGAAGATCAGCGTGTTGAAGGTGAGAAACCCCTTCACGTTGTGCCGATGCAGGTAATCCATCACCTCCGGCAGCGTCTCGAGCGTGAAATTCTCGGCCCGGTAGCGGGCGTTGAACTGATCGAGGCCGAAGTACACCGCGTTTGCGCCGTTGGCGACGGCTGCGCGCAGCGCTTCCCAGTCGCCGGCGGGGGCGAGCAGTTCGGGTGGGGACAGAGTCGCCGGGGAAACCATCGGGTTAATCTACCAGAAAAACGGCTGTGACGGGGGCGAATTGCCTTACTCGCCCGGAATGTAGCTGATGACGCCTTCGAACGGGCTGCTGGCCGTCGCGTAGCGCTTTTTCGGGATTCGGCCGGATTGATAGCTCAGGCGGCCGGCTTCCAGGGCGTGCTTCATGGCGGCGGCCATCTTCACGGGATCTTTCGCGTGGGCGATGCCGGTGTTCAGCAGCACACCATCCGCGCCCAGTTCCATCGCAACGGCGGTATCGCTCGCGGTGCCGACGCCGGCGTCGACGATGACCGGATAGCTGGGGTCACCCTCCTTGAGCAGTTCCAGGCAGAGCGAAATGTTCAGCGGATTGAGGATGCCCTGGCCCGACCCGATGGGGCTGCCGGCGGGCATGACGCTGGCGGCACCGGCTTCCTTGATCCGCACGGCCGACCGCGGGTCGTCGCTCGTGTAGGCCAGAACGGTGAATCCTTCCTTCACCAGTTCCTTGGTCGCTTCGATCGTGCCGACCGGATCGGGCAGGAGCGTTTTTTTGTCCCCCAGCACTTCCAGCTTCACCCAGCCGGCGCCGGGATTGCCCTGCTTTTCGAGCAGATCTCGGCCCAGCAGCGCGACGCGAATCGCGTCATCGGCCGTGAAGCAGCCGGCGGTGTTGGGGAGGATGATGTATTGGTTCAGATCGAGGTAATCCAGGAGCGATTTGCCCTCCTTGTCGATCAAGCGTTCGCGACGCACGGCCACGGTGACCACCTGGCACCCGCTGGCGGCCAGCGCCTGCTGCATGATCGGATAGCTCTGATACTTGCCGGTGCCGACGAACAAGCGGTTGTTAAGCTCGAAATTTCGGATGCGGAAAACGTCGCGTTGGGTGTCGCTCATGGGACGGGGCATTGTAGCAAAAACCGCCGGCTACCGCGCGACGTCATCCTGCAGTTCATTCCGATCGTCCGCCTGGCGCGGAAACGGCCCCGCCAATGCCTGGCCGAGTTCGGTCAGGACATGCTCCAGGCCGTCGGTGTAGCCGTCCTTCTTGAATCGATCGCGCAGTTCCTTGGCCAACCGATCCCAAAGGCCGGCCGGGGCTTTTTGGTGGGCTTGCGTGTCGGCAAAGATGGCAAAATTCCGCGAGCGCGGTGCGACGAAGATCAGCACCGCATTGCGACCCGAGGTTCGGTGCATCCGCAAGCGCGCGAACTGTCGCTCGGCCGCGTCGACGGGGTCGTCCACTTCGCGATCCGAGACGAAGACGCGGAATTCGGCGGAAGTGCGCTCCTCGGCGGCCTGGATGGCGCGGAAGATGCGTTGGTCGTCGACGGCGCGGATGAACTCGGCGTGTGTCATTTACCAACTGCCTCCCGCCCCGCCGCCGCCGGAGCTTCCGCCCCCGCCGCTGAAACCGCCCCCCCCGAAACCTCCGCCGCCCCCGCCCCCAAATCCCCCACCGAAGCCGCCGAACCCGCCGCCCCAGTATCCGCCGGAGCGCCCGTAGCGGCCGTAGGTCGTGTAACCGCCGAAAATCGAGCGGAGCACGATGATCGCCACGAAGATCGCCAGAAACACCCCAATCGGGATGCCGCCGTCGCCGTGGCGTTGCTGGTCGGCGACGGTCGAGCCATTGCCCTGATACTCCCCTTTCACGGCCGCCATGATCGAGTTCACGCCCGCGGTCAGGCCGCCGTCGTAATCGCCCGCCTTGAATCGGGGGACGATGTCGTTCTGGACGATCGCGTAACACGTCGCATCCGGAAGCGGCCCTTCCAACCCTTTGCCGGTGCAGATGAAGGCCTTGTGCTCGGCGATGTAGACGAAAAGGCCGACGCCGTTGTCGTTGTCGTTCCGGCCGATTTTCCAGGCATTGAACAGCCGGATCGAATAGTCGTCATAAGGCCGCTGCGAATCGAGCTTCGGGAAGACGGCCACCACCACCTGATCTGATGTCTGCCGCTCGAATTCGTCCAATCGCCGGTTCAGGTCTTCCCGGGTTTGTGGCCGGGTGACGTTGGCGAAGTCGTTGAAGTATTGCGACGGCGCCGGCGGAAATGTCTCAGCGCCGAAGCCGAGCGCGGCAATCCACAGGACCGCCACGAACGCCGCCAGGCTCAGTCGATATGGACGAATTGGGAGCAGTTCCGTCATCGGCGAAGCCTACTTTTGCGATGCCGGGGCGGGTGACGCGGTGCCGAAGTCGACCGTCGGTGCGGCCTGCGCATCGCTGCTCGCCTGGAAATACGGCCGCGGCAGGAAGCCGCCCATGCGGGCGACGATCACCGTCGGAAACGTCTGCACTTTCGTGTTGTACGCCTGCACCGCTTCGTTAAAGCTGTCGCGCGATACGTTGATGCGGTTCTCAGTCCCTTCCAGCTGCGCCTGTAAGGTCGCAAAGCCGCTGGTGGTCTTCAGGTCGGGATATTTTTCCACCGTCACCAGCAATCGGCCCAACGAGCGGCTGAGTTCGCCCTGGGCGGCTTCGAACTGCTTGAATTGTTGCGGATCGGTCGGTGCGGTGTTGGTGCTGACGTTCACCTGCGTGGCCGACGCGCGGGCCTTGATGACGGCTTCGAGCGTGCTCTTTTCAAATTCGGCCGACCCTTTCACGGTATTG
>JBQCCH010000649.1:0-2363 GCA_051962375.1 Tepidisphaeraceae bacterium | reverse complement strand
GGTAGGGCGGTATGCAATCCCGCAATTGCCCCGAACCGGCGGGATTGCATCCCCCCCTACAGAAGCATGTCTTGGGCTACTGGCTCGGACCTGTGTCACCTGCCGGGTGAGACCTGTGCCAATCGCCTCGCCATTCGGAATCAGGAGTTATCTTGTAGTTCCTCAACGGGTACTAATTTGTTAGCGATAGTGTCAAACGGTTTGGTTCCCCAATCCGGTTCGCCCGGCAATGCTTTAATTGGACGCCAGACATCGGTATCTTTGACAGGGATCGATGCAGGCCGCGGGTGATCCGTGGCGTGTTTATCGATGTAGGCGTCCATGACTTCCAAATAGCTATCGCTCGGCTTCGCAGAGGCGATAGCCAGCAACCGGGTTGCGGCCTCAAAACTGGCGACGGCCTCGGAACGGCTGGCATGCGACCCGGCGTGCGAAAGCCTATTGCGAGCACGTCGCGCGATGCTACAGGCACTTAGCGTTGCAACATCAATAATGGATTTTTGAAAAAGAACCTCAACCTTGACGCCAGTCGTAAACGTGCGGTCGTCCTCGAGCATATCTATTCGTTTAGGAATCGCTTCAGCGGTTTGCTTTGCCGATTCCACAACTGTCCTAGTCCAGATGAATGTAACTATTTGTTCAACCGAGATCCAAAACGCGGCTAGTGCCTCAGACCAGCTTCTACGCATCATGCTGCTGGCACCTTGAATCAAAAACTGCGGCGATAAGTGAGGTATTACCGCCATGCGACTTTTTCCAAGGTCGTAGGCCTTAACGAGGTCCTCCACTCGCAATACCGGTGGGGAGTAGAGCGCTATAGCGGTAGTTTGGCTGGCCTCGCCTGAACGAAGCTCGCCAGCAAGGAGACTTGACGAAGAGCTTTGGGTCACGAACGCTCGAACATACGATGTCTCCCCAATTAATTCGCCTCTACAAATATCAATTGGTTCGACCCTTTCTGCAAAGACACCGCCAAACAACAAATACCCCAAAATCTCGTTGAATTTTTCCGCGATTAACTCGCGACTTTTGAATGCCGGAAGCGCCGGTAAAACCAACGTACCATCTAGGCATACGATCATCGAATAGGGAAGAATCCCCACATCGATAGCCGCAACTTCTTTGCAAAGTTTTGCATAATCGTATGTGCCATTGTTAATTTCATGGAGTGAGCAGGCCCATTGGTCCCCGTTTCCAAGGACAATACGAAATGGACGAAGAAACGCGACCACAACGGGAATTTTGAACGGTGGCTTCATCTTTATGGCTTTGATGAGATAAACGAGGATCTGCGTCTCGATGATTGGAAGTGATTTCGGGCCGAATGCTAGTCAATCTATCTCCCACTCACCACCCCTCTACCCGATGCATAACAACTCAACTGCCCCCCTCCGGCCGCTTGCTCCACTTGACCGTGCGCGTCTCTTCGAACCTTAGCGCACTTATCCATCACCCGGCGGGAGCCGAGGTTGTCGGTCCCGGCGTGGGCGAAGACGCTCTGGGTATCGGCGAGGGTGAAGCTGCGGCGGATCGGGCGGTCGGTTGCGATTGGTTCGATGAGCGCGGGGGACGACGACGCGGCCGCCGGGCCGGGCGATGGCGGGGTGAGCCCGGGGGGCGGCGGGGCGGCTGCAGGGAACGATCGCGGTTTCCCTCCCATGGCCCACACAATAGCCTAACGGCACAACGCCGCCAAAATCACCCGTTCGACGCGACAGCGACCGCTTCGCCCCCGGAGCGGCGGCGCGAAAGTCGCGGCGCCGCTGGACGTCGGCCGGCAAGGGGCCGCCGGCGATCGCGATGCCGCGGGCGGCTCCCATGCTTCGAGCCGGCCCAGCCGCCACTTGAGCCGGGCTTCCGATTTCTGCGGAAAATCGTGGCGATCCGGCGAAAAACGACGGCACCAAGCGGCAGTCGTAGGTTGCGATTCATCGCAACACGCGCCGACGCCGCAAGAAATGTTGCGATGAATCGCAACCTACAAACTTGAGGATGGCGCTAAGCGGCGGGATGACAGCGCCCATCGACCGAACGCCGGCGTGCGCCGACGGGTGGAAAACGTGAGGGTGCCTAGGGCGAGTAATGTCGCCCTTGCGCGCTCGGCTGCTTAACCAGGACAAGCAAACTTATCCTTGCCACCCGCCGAGCGGCAGTCGTGGGGTTCGCTTGACAGCTCAACACGCGCCGACGCGGCCAGACATGTTGCGATGAATCGCAACCTACACACGGGAGGATATACGGTGCTCGTTTGGCCGTTTGTCGATCGACAAATGAAGACGCTGTTTGGTCTCGAATAACGGCCGCGCGGTCCGTTGCATGCCCCGGCCATGCAGCGGACCGCGCGGGCGCGGTCACTCTTTCGC
>JBQCCH010000648.1:0-4387 GCA_051962375.1 Tepidisphaeraceae bacterium | reverse complement strand
TCATAAGATCTTGATCGGATTCGTTACCGCATCGTATGGCCACGCGTGTTCTGCGACAACCTCGGCGGCTCTTCGATTTGTGTTTTGAAAGCTCCAAAAATGAGTCGGACCGGACGCGTTTCGTCCGGTCCGACTCATGTTCCTCACCTGAACCGCCCGGCCCATTACTGAGGCGGGATCATGCCGGGGCGATACCCACCGCCGGGCGGGTATCCGGCGCCGCCGGGCACACCCGGTGGCAGCGCGCCGCCGGGGTTGTTCGGGTCCGTCGGATTCACGCCGTTCGGATTCAGAGCCATCTGCACGAGCTGCCGGAGCTGCGCCAAACGCGGGCTGTTGCGGTCGGCGGTCGGATCGTGTTCAACAAGCTTCCCATCCGGGGCCAGCACCAGGGCGAACGCCCGTGCGCCGCCGACGTCGTACCGGTCGTAGCGAATGTCGACAAGCGTGGCGTTGGTGGAAAAATCGGTCTGGCCTTCGACGCCGCCGATTTCGTCGCCCGGCGACACATTGAAAATGTGGCTTTGCCATTTGCCCTCAGACCACTTGAACACTTCCATGCGAACGCTGTTCGGCGTATTGCTCGTCCAGTTCGCACCGGACAGGAAGTACTCGGTGCTGGGCTTCACCAAAACCGGCTGGCTCCAGGCGGTATCTTCCAGCTTGCTCCACAACAGGAACTGCTGCGCCATCTTCGGGTCGGCCACGATGTTGGCCTGATAGACGGGGTTGCGGATCGCGTAGAGAACCTGATACCGATAGGTTTTTCCTTCGCCGACGGTTTCATCGAACGCCCAACCGACGAAGGGGGGCGTGTCGCTGGGGCGGAAGACCGGAGCGGGCAGCGGGTTGGCGCCGGATTGGCCCGATCCCGGAGCCTGCTGTTGCGGTTGCATCGACGGGTCCATTCCATCCGGTCCCATGTTCGGATCGCCGAACGGCGGAGCACCGGGCGGACGCTGACCTGCGCCGGGCGGATAGGTGCCCGGCGGGTAGTTCATATAAGGAGGACGAGCCTGCGGCCATTGCAGCGGCTCGGCGCCCGCGCCGCCGCGTCCGCCACGACCATACCCGCGACCGCCGCCGCCCGGGGGCATCCCGGGGTCACCCATGCCCGGCGGCGTGCGCGAGCCGGCGTTTTGCATCCGTTTCTGACGGGCCGCTTCCTGCGCGGCCTTGTACGCGTCGCGTTTCTTCTGAAGTTCAACTGCCGGATCGACGACCGGCAGCTGGTCCGCGGGCTGGTCCCACGGGCCTTCCCCTTGAATGACCGAGTAAAACGTCGGCCGCAGGATGTCGGTCTGACCCTGTTGGCTTTCCGACCAGGACCGATATTGCGCGATCACCTGCGGCGGAGAACCGGCTGGCGGGGGCGGATACACCTGCACGCCGTTGTTCAGCAGCGCGACCACCACCGGCTCACCCCAGGAGCCGTCAGGCAGTTGTTCCTGCCGGTAGGTCGTGACGGCTTCCACGGACGTGGTCGTGGCGATCGCCGGAATATTGACGGCGGAAAACTTCTTCGCAATTTCTTCGGGTGCGATGCGGTACTCAAGACGAACGTAGCTCAGATCGCGCCCGGCGGCGACCGGCTGCCCATTGGCGGCAGGCGGCTGCGGGACGGGAGCGGGCTGGCCCGGTTGCGCGACGGCTGTCGACACATACGCTCGGGCGGATTTCAGCTCCATCGTTTCGGCCGGCGGAACGTCGGGCAACTGAGCGACCTGCGCCTTCTGCGTGGTCGGCCCGGTGTCGGTCGCAAGCTTCACGTCCTGCGGAATGCTCGCCGGCCAATCGGGGCGGAGGGTGACCACCGGTTCGGCAGTGCCGTTCAGCCGCGCGTCCCATTGTTCGACCGCCGCAACATGCTGGGCCGGGGGCGTCTCGGTCTGTTCGCGGTGCATTTCGCGATCCAGCGATTCGGCGTAGTTGCGGTTCACCACGTCGTCAACGTTGGCGGGGGTCAGCGTCTGTCCGCCCGCTTGAACGGCGACGGGTGAAAACAGCAGATACCACCAGGCCATCAGAGCGAGGAAAATACCGCCCAACGCGATCGCCAACCATTGGCAGTATTGTTCGAGCAGTTCGAGTGCTTTGTTCATAGATCACCTGCGACGTCAGCGGTGCGGTCAAAAAATTTATTGCATTTGGTCAGGCGACATCGGTGCAGCCGCGGGGGCGGCCAGGCCTCGGATCACGTCGGGCGGCATCAGCGGGCCGACCACTTTTCGCAGCATCAGGTATTGTCCGCTGAGCGTCAGTTGAACGGTCGGCTTCGAACCGTAGATGAACCCTTGCGAGGCCGGCACTGCCGAGTCGATCGACTGCACGTCGACGCGCCGGAACATGATGTAGCGGCCGCGGCTCAGATCGGTCATCACGGTCGGAAGCGATTCCGCTTCGCAGATCAGGGTCAGCTGGAACGGCAGCACGTCGTAAAATTCGTTCGAGACGTGGCCCAGCGGATTGTGCGTGTAGTCGAACGGGACTTTGGTCTGAGGATTCGCCGGCAGCACCGGGACATCGGTCGGGGCAGGCGCCGGCGTACCGCCGGGATTCGCAGCCGTCGGCGAAACCGTCGGATACACCGTCGGTGTCGGCAGCCGGATCGAGATCAGCCGCTTGATCGGAGCGTCGATCACGCCCTGCGTGGAGCCCTTGTTGGCTTCGTACACCGCGTTGCAGATCTCCTGTTGAATCCAGAGGCCGATCTGGGCGTCGAAGATGTCGTCGGGGGTCGGCGCGGTATTGCCGATGATCCGCGGATTCATTTGGAAGGTCGACGTTGGATCGAGATACACCATCGCCTTCAGGGCGTTGGCGGTGCGAAGCCGATCGCCCACTTCCGCACGGCGTTTGAGCACTTCGGCTTCCACTTCGGGGCCGTTGGTCAATTGGCCGTCGATGTACCGGGGCATGTCCTGGCGGATCTGCGCTTCAACGGTGTCGGCCTGGTTTTTCACGTCGGCTTCCGAGGGCGGCAGCGTGCCGACCAGACGGGTGTTCAAAACGCGCTTCGGCACGTTCGGAACGATCTGCTGCGGGTTGTTGCCGTAGTTGTTGGGGTTGCCCATCGTCCCCTGGTTCATGACGTCGAAGGCTTTTCGATATTCGTCCATGAACTGGTAGGCGACGGCGGTCTGCCCAGGGGCGCCGGGCAGTGCGCCGGGCACGAGCAACTGCAGGTTCCGTTGCTGAACCTGGATGGCCTTGTTCAGAAACTCGGCCGCTTCCGAAGTCCACTGGGCGGTCAGCTTCGTGCCGACCTGCACCGTTTGTTCGGTGGGGAAGTGCTTGAGCGGCACATGATCCGCCTCATTGGTGCTCAGTGACGGCCAGGTGCGCGGGGCTTTTTGCACCGAGGCCAGTTGGTCGCCGATCGATTTGCTCTTGGCGACCTCACTGGTCATCTGGGCGTACATGCCGCTGAGAGGGTAAAAGATCGCAATGACGGCAATGATCGCGATCACGCCGCAGACGATGCTGAGGATATTTTTTTTGACGATGTCCATGGAAGGGCGTCCTGACGAGTGCGAGCGTTTACTGGGCGGCCGGTTGAGCCGCGCCGGGCTGAGCAGCGCCTTGTTGATCGCCCGGCGGCGTCGGCGGGGCGGGCGTCCAGGCGGGCGGGTCTAATTCGACCGCGACCGCGATTTCAAATTCCCAATCGTTCAGAACGGATTCTCCGGTAAGGCGGTCCTTGAAAGCTTCCTCATCAAGCGTGGCCGCATCAGGCCGGGCGTTGACGGGGGGCTGGCCGAACGTCGGCGGAGCGCCGAACGGGCGCTGCGGGTTGTAGCCGCCGACGCCGGGGTTCTGCATATCCATCTCCGGCGAACCCGGACCGCCCGGCACACCGCCGGGCGCCAAGCCCGCCGCGACGTCCTTGGCCCGCATGGCCGACTCGTAGTCGGTGCGGAGACGCTGCTTGCGGGGCTCGTCTTCACGGATTTGATTCCGCCGAAGGATCCAGACTTTACGGACGGCGTACGCCAGATTCGGCCGCTTCTGGTCCGGCTCGATGCTCCTCAGGGCCTTCTGCACATCGTTCTCGATGTAGGAGACCGCCTTGGTGAGCGGGCAGGTGAAGCGGATGGTGATGATGTAGCCGCGCCCCTTGCCGGCCGGATCAACTGTGACGGCCGCGCCGCTGGCGTCGGTCAGGGGTGCACCCGGGGTCGCGCCGCCGAAGCCTCCGGGGGGCATTCCGCCGCCGCCGAAGCCCCCGCCGAAGCCGCCACCCGCTCCGTAGCCGCCTCCGAATCCGCCGCCGGGTGCGCCGGCGTTGGTGTCGGCGCCCACGGCCGGCTGCGGCCGGAAGTTGGTGTCGGCCAGGTGCGTGGCGAGGATCGGGTCGTAGCGCGGCAGGATTTCATCGAACTTGATG
>JBQCCH010000647.1:0-6000 GCA_051962375.1 Tepidisphaeraceae bacterium | reverse complement strand
AAGATCGATCGTGACGTCGCCTATTTTCAGAAACAGTCGGACGTCAACAAGGATTTCCTGCAGCGTGTCAGCAACGACCCGACGCTGGCCGAGCGGTTGGCCTTGCGGCAACTGCACATGACGCTGGCCGACACGCACTTGGTGAAAATCCCCACCAAGGCGGAGCCGTTCAATCGGTCGCCGTTCGCATTGGTGAGCGTCGAGCCACCGCCGGCGCTTGAGCCGTATCGTCCAGTGGCGGGCGTCCTGGGCGAATGGTTTCTGGATGTGCGTCGGCAAATCTACCTGGCGGGCATCGGGCTGTTGATGGCGGCGGCGGGGGTCATCTTCGGCGGCGGGGAACCTGCCCCGCGGGACGAGTCTTCGACGGCGTGAGCCAACTTCCGCTCGGAATTGCCGAATCGATCGCGCTCCCATACCGGCGCTCGGACAAATCTTTACAATCCCCCGGATGCCGCGCGCTTTGGCCATTGAAACGTCGGGAAGCACCGGGTCGATCGCCTTGACGGAGGCCGGCCACGTGGTGGCGGAGGAGCTGTTTTCGCACGGGCTGAAGCACGCGGCGACGATCCTTCCCATCATCGATCGCCTGACCCAGGCGCGCGGCTGGCGGCCGGCGGATCTGGATGAGCTTTACGTCTCCGCGGGTCCGGGCTCGTTTACGGGCCTCCGCATTGCGATCACGATCGCCAAAACACTGGCGCTGGCGACGGGTGTGAAAGTCGTGGCCGTTCCGAGCACGCAAGTGCTGGCACTCAACGCGCCAGCTGAGGCGCGGGAAGTCATCGTGCTGCTCGATGCGAAGCGCGGCCAGGTTTTCACCGCACGCTTCGGGCGTGCAAGTACGGATGCCGCATGGCAGCCAATCGAGCCGGCTCATTTGGATTCAGCCAGCGCGATCATCGCCCGCGCGGGGCGGCCGGTGCATTTGATCGGCGAGGGGATTCCGTATCACGCCGCCGCCATTCCTGACGAGCCGGGCGTTCTCATCACCGATCCGTCGGCCTGGCGAGCGCGGGCGGGGGCGGTTGCCGTCATCGGCGCTGAATTGGCGGCACGCGGGCAATTTGCCGATCCGCACATGCTGACGCCCATTTACGTTCGCTTGCCCGAGCCGGAATAAAAGCGACTGGCAATGGAAAACGCGAAATAAAGCAGTCGGTGTCGTCGGTCGCACGGGTCAGCGGAAAAGCGGTGCGATCCCGCGTATGATCGGTCCCGTGTTTGACGACGCAGAACAACCGCAGGAACGAGATTTCAACCCGGCCGACCGTGCGAGGCAGATGGCGGACGATCTGCGGAGCCACGCGGAACTGGCGGCCATCTTTGAGGGCTGCCGCAAGTTTGACGCGCGGCTGCGGCCGGGGCTGGATCCCGAGATCGCGCGTCGCGTGCAGCGGGCGATGGCCACCTTCGACAAAGCCCGCGTCGAGAACAACCCGATCTTGCCCGATCCGCACGTCGCCGACGCCATGTCGATCCTGGAATTGCCCGAAACCGCCGGCCTGTCAACGAACGACTACCACATCAACCGCCGGCCGGGCGAGGTGATGATGATCCGGTGGCTGGCGGGTGAGGAAGTCGAGACGTTTTATCAGCGACTTCAGGCGCATTTCGACGCCGGGCTGGAAAGCGTCCGCGAAGAAGCGCGCTCCCAATCCTGGAAGCAGGACGAGGCAACGACGTCTTACCTGGCGGCACTCGATGAGATGAAGATCAGCCTGGCGGAGCGTCATCTGCGGGAGCCGATCCGCGAACTGGGCCTTGCGGTGCTGTCGACGCAGACGGCGGATGAACTCAATATCGCGTTTCTGTGCGATCACCTGATGGGTGTTGACGCGGCCGACCTGGTCGGTGCGCCCTCGGCGCCGCCGGACGAGCCGACGGAGCAGCAACTCGCCTGGTTCTTTAAGTTGTTCCTGCTCCGGGGTGCCCCCCAGGGGACCGAGCGCGCATGCTTCTTCACGTTTTTGCAAAAGACCGAAGAAGACCTTTGGTAAGGCCCGTTCGGTCGCGTGCCGAGAAGGTTACACGTTCAGGATCTCGGCCTTTTTCTTATCCAGCAGGTCGTCGACCTTCGCTTCATAAGTCTTGGTCAGTTCCTGCACCTGTTCTTTGGCCGACTTGGCATCGTCCTCGGTCATGGTGCTGGCTTTTTCCTCGGTGTCGATCGCCTTATTGGCGTCGCGCCGGGCGCCGCGGATGGTGACCTTGGCGTGTTCGCCCATGGGCTTGGTGCTCGCGGCGAGTTGGTTGCGCCGGTCCCTGGACATCGGCGGCAGGTTCAGGCGAATCGCGCGGCCGTCGCTGCTGGTGGGCAGGTTGAGCTTGCTTTCGCTGATGGCTTTGTCGATCGCCTTCAGATCGGCCGGGTTAAACGGCTTGATCATCAACTGCGTGGCTTCGGGCACTTGAATGACGGCGATGGACTTCAGCGACGTGGGCGTGCCGTAGTAATCCACCTGCAGGTGTTCGACCAAAGCCGGTGAAGCCCGACCGGTGCGCACGCCTCGCAGCTCGTGGTTCAGGTGATCCACGGCTTTTTCCATTTGCTCTTCGCATTCCAGAAGGATGTCATCCAATGGCATATTCGGCTCCTAAGGCAGGACGCGATCAAACGGCCCGGGCGGCAGGTCATTGCCGCCGGCGGGCCAGGCGTTTCGGCGTCTTCGAGTTCAGGGGTTGATCTTCGTTCCGACGTCGTCTCCCTGCAAGACGCGGACGATGTTGCCCTCGGTCTTCAGGTTGAATACCACCAGCGGAATCTCCCGCTCCTTGCACAATACGAAGGCGGCCTGATCCATGACTTTCAATTCGTCGCGGATCACTTCTTCGAAGCTCACTTGCTTGAGCATCCTGGCGTCGGAGAATTTTTTAGGGTCTTTGTCGTAAATGCCGTCGACCTTGGTCGCCTTCAGCAAGACGTCGGCCTTGATTTCGCTGGCCCGCAGGGCGGCGCAGGTGTCGGTGGTGAAGAAGGGGTTGCCCGTGCCGGCCGCGAGGATGACGACGCGGCCCTGCTCCAGATGATGCACGGCCTTGCGGCGGATGAAGGGCTCGCACACGCTGAACACGCCCAGCGCGCTCATCACCCGCGTGGGCTGGCCGAATTGCTCCATGGTCTCCTGCAATGCCAAGGCGTTCAACACCGTCGCCAGCATGCCCATGTAGTCGGCCGTCGCGCGATTGATGTGCCCGTCTTCGGCGAAGGTTTTGCCGCGGATGAAATTGCCGCCCCCGACGACCACGGCCAATTCCGCGCCCATCTTTGCGACGTCGACACATTGCTTGGCGATCCGCTCAAGCTCGTCGGCCTCGATCCCGAATCCGCCTTCTTCGCAGAATCCTTCGCCGGAAATTTTCAGAAGGACGCGGCGATACACCAGAGGCTTTTGCTGCATGAGGGCGAGTATAGCTAACACGCCGAAGTTCGCTATCGCCCGATTCGGATTCGATCAATAGTAAATGATCGGAGGCCACCCACCTGCGGGCTGTGGAATTGCTTGACCATCGAACCCCTTGAGGACGTCGTCGCCGTTGTAACTGATAAGGTCGTCGCCGGTTTCGCCGCTGATAGTGTCGGGCGCGCCAGTGTAGACAGCAACGTACCGCGTGTGCGGGGCGCCGTCGTTACCGACGACGGTTTGCTGACGTCGTCCTTCGGTGGCGGCAAAGGTGTCGTGGCCGGAGCCTCCGGTGAGGAGATTGCTCCCAAAAAAGTCGCCGATCGAATCGTCGCCACGGCCGCCGTAGATAGTGTCATTCCCTGATCCGCCGATGATCCGATCGTTTCCGCTGCCGCCTTCGATATACATGGGGATCGGCGGAGCCAGGACGGGTTGATCCCCGGCATTGATCAATTCCGTGCCTTGAACAGCGACCGGGCCCGCAATGTTATCTTTCCCACCCAGACCGAAGATATTGATCCGCCTCACCTGATCCGCCGGGACCGCGCCGATTTGCTTAACACCGGTAACGGACGACTCTCCCGCTCCCAGATTAGTGGTGACGACATACGTGGCGGTCACGTCGGCGCTAGCATTCGGGGTGGTTTGCAGCAGGTTCTTCACGACGTAATGAACTGCCAGCGATTCAGATTCATCCGTCCCGATGACACGCAACACGCCGTCGTCCAGATACGCGGTCGCCTCGGTGGCTGCCATCAATTGCCGGGTTTCAAGTGCTTCGATTTGCATGAATCCTCCCTTGGATAAGCTTGGCGATTGGTATTCACCCTTTAGAGAGCCGCCAAGGCGGAAATCATAACAACCACGCGCTGTTTTTTGTATTACGGCGTTGATGGTCATAATGCCTGCCATGGGCATTGTGTTGCTGGGTTATCGGGGATGCGGGAAGACATCGGTCGGGCGGTTGCTGGCGGACCGATGGGGGATCGGTTTTGTCGACACCGATCAGGAAATCGTCCGCCGGGCGGGGATGAGCATCACGGAGATTTTTCAGACCCGTGGGGAGCCGCATTTCCGCGACTTGGAATCCCAGGCGGTTCGCGACGCGCTGCAGCAAGCCGATGCGGTGATCGCACTCGGCGGCGGGGCGGTGCTTCGGGCCGAGAATCGGGCGGCGCTGCGGGCCTGCCCGCACCGGCGTGTTTACCTGCGTGCCGATGCGCAGACGTTGCACGACCGCATCCATGCCGACCCGGCCACCGCGCAATCGCGGCCCGCCTTGACGCCCCTGGGGGGCCAGATTGACGAAGTGCGGCGATTGCTCGAGCAGCGCGAGCCGTATTACCGCGAAGTCATGACCGAAACGATCGACGTCGGGCACCTCAGCGTGATCGATGTCGTCGAAGCGCTCGGCGGCCCGTCTGCGGCTGAGGCGGGTGCAAAAAAATCTTGAAACCTTCGTGCGACATTCCCTGACCAATGCCCGGAGCCGGCGTTCGAATGACGCCGTGCACGGACGGGTTCATACGAGTCGACAGACTCAGCGAGGGAGTGGTTATGTCACGCAAGAACTTCTGCATGGAGACGTTCGAGGACCGGCGTCTGTTCAGTACGACGGCGACACTGCTGGACATGGGATTGTTCAATGTCGTCGGCACGGATGCTTCGGATCACCTGTCGCTCAGCAGCGACGGCACGAACGTCACGGTCAAAAATGCCGGCGATGTGATCGGGCAGGCGGCGGCCGACACAGTGAAAGTCATCGTCGTGAGCGCGGGGGCGGGCGATGACGTGGTGACGATCGACAAGTCGATCACCGTTCGCGTGATGGTCGACGCCGGCGAGGGCAATGACACCGTGACGGCCGACAACGCGCGGGCGGCCATCTGGGGCGGCGCGGGAGATGACACGCTCAGCTACACCGGCGGCGGGCATTCCGCACTCTCGGGTGGGGCGGGCAATGACACGATCAGTGTGGGCGTCGGCATCAACGCGGTGGACGGCGGCGCCGGCAACGACACGATCACCGCCGGCGACGGCCGCGACATCCTCAGCGGGGGAGATGGCAACGACACCATCACCGCCGGAGCCGGCAAAAACCGGATCGCCGGCGGCGCGGGGGATGACACCATCACGGCCGGCGTGAACGGCGCGGGAACCGCCTTCATCGACGGGGGAGATGGCAATGACACCATCACCTTCAACGGCGCCGCCAGTTACATCACGGGTGGGGCGGGCAACGACACCATCACGGGCGGACCCGGCAACGACACGATTTATGGCGGCGACGGGACGGATGTGCTGTCCGGCGGTTCGGGCGGCACCGATACCGTGGCCGAGGGCACAGCGCCCGCAGCGTCGACCTCGGGCGGCACCACCGGCTCGACCGCTACGCCAGCGCCGACGCATCATCATCGGACGCCGCCGACGGATTCAACCGGCAGCTCAACGTCGGATGGCACAACGTCAAATGGCGCTGGCGGCAGCACTGGAACTGCGACCGGGACGACCGCCGGCGGAACGGCCGCATCGCCCACGCCGGTGGACGGCGGCACGACGTCGACCCCCCGCCCAGCGCCTCGCGCCCCGCAGG
>JBQCCH010000646.1:0-3391 GCA_051962375.1 Tepidisphaeraceae bacterium | reverse complement strand
ACCCAGGAGGAGGCAGAGGTCATACTGGTGGTGTTATCAGCCTTCGTCACCGCAGCATGCGCGGGAACGGAAGAGGCCAACAGGGTCGTCGCCACTGCGGCGGCCAAAACCGAACGGGTACTGCCAGTATGCAATTTCATAACTCTCCTCCAATGCGGACCGACGAAATGAGTGCCGAGAGGTCATGGGATTGCCGCATGACCGAAATTTTGGCTAGATCGGAAGTGACGTCTCCGAGGCCGCCGCTATTAACTTACCTTCGCGATGAAGATTGTCAACGAATTCCCGGAAAGCTCCACAAATTCCCGCTGCAATTACCACAAACGAGAATCTGCGGGGTTTTTGCCGCTTTTCTCGTCGAATTGATGCGGTGGAAGTCGAAGAAGTTGCGTCCGGCCGATCACTCGCCTCCCGGCGGATTGGGCGTGGGCTGTCGATTTTTGTGAAAATTCCACTTGGCATTTGCGGTGTTTCGAAAAGGCGGCGGAAAGGGGCCTTATTCGGGCATCCGTGGCACCCGGGCGGTGCCGGGGCGCGTTCCAGGTGTCGGCCAGCGCACTCGCTGTGAAAAATCGAACCATTTGGAGGTTGGCACTCCGATGTTTGTGTGGGAAATAAATCACGTAAGCGGTTCTTGGATAATCGCTTAGACTGCAAATTAATTTCCACTGGAAATTATCGGCCCGATCCAGTAATTTGCGGTCACAGGTCTCACAAGGGTAATTGCCAATGTCTATTGTTCGCGTCGCACGGATGGCTGGGGTTTCCAGTTCGACGGTGTCCCGTGTCATCAACAATCACCCGCGCGTGTCGCGGGAAACGATCCGGGCCGTGCAGGCGGCGATGGAGAAGTTGAAATACACTCCGTCGGAAAATCGCCCGGGCCCGAAGCCGGGCGCGCGAGCGGCGGCCAGCACGCAGACGATCGCGCTGCTGGTTCTGGGCGCGTCGAAGGACCGGGCCACCCCCGCGTTCGAAGAACTGATGCGCGGCGTCTCCAACGGCGCATCGCACTTCGGGCTGAAGCTCGTTTATCACCACGTGCTGGATCCGGCCAACCTTCCGCCGCAGGTGAGCGACGGCCCGGTGGACGGCCTGCTGCTGCACGGGGCGCTGCCGCCGGCCGCCACGCGGGAACGGCTCCGCAAATATCCGACGGTCTGGCTGATGGGGAATCGGCGTCGTCCGGATTGGGGCGACCAGGTCATGCCCGACACCTACGAAATCGGCGACAAAGCGGCCCGCTACCTCATGACGCGCGGGCACAAGCACCTGGCGTATTTCAATCTCGATCACGGGCATTGGCCGTTCCGTGTGGCCAGTTCGAGCTTCGCGAGCGCCGCGTTCGATCACCAGATCAAGTGCGATCTGATCGAGCGACAGCGCAATGACAGCGAACGCATCTACTGGCCGCAATTCGCCGTAAGTGCGGCGGAGGAATTGGTCGAGCGATACCTCAAATTGCCCGAGCGGCCGACCGGGTTGTTCGTCGCCGACGACATGCAGGTGGCGATCATCCAGCCGGCGCTGCAGCGGGCGGGCGTGCAGATCGGGCCGGGGCAGGTGGAGGTCATCTCCTGCAACAACGAGCGCCCGTACCTGATCGGCCTGTCGCCGAAGCCGGCGGAAATCGACATCCGCGTGGAAGCGATCGGTGTCCGCGGCGTGGAACGGCTGCTGTGGCGCATGAATAACCACAACACGCCCGAGCGCATCGTCACGGCGGTTGATCCGCTGGTGATCGACCATGACGGCAACCCGCTCGACTGGACCAAGATCACCGGCTGAGCCTTGCATCGGGCAGCCGCAGCCCCGCGCAATTTAACAAACCTCGGCGATCGTCAGGCACCCCCTGGCGGTCGCCGATTTTTATTTCCGTCGCGCAAGCCCTCGTCGGCCGATTGGGGTTCGCTAAGCTAATCGGCGGCGGATCGACCCCGATCGGTCGCTGAGTAGCAATTCACCAAAGGCAGGAGACATGCAGATGACCCCCTCTTCGATAGCGGCCCAGTTGTTTACGCTCCGTGATTACACCAAGACGCCAAGCGATATCGCCGCGACGTTGCGCCGCGTTCGCCGCATGGGGTATGAATCGGTGCAGGTGTCGGCGATCGGAAAGATCGACCCGAAAGAACTGGCCAAGATCCTGCGCGATGAGGGGCTCACCTGCTGCGTGACGCACACCTCGCTCGACCGCCTGAAGAACGATACGGCCGCCGTCATTGAAGAGCACCGGCTTTGGGGCTGCGTATACACCGCGTTGGGCGCATTCATGCCGCAGAGCGGCGCGGCCGCGGAGTGGGAAACGTTCATCGCCACTTACAACGCCGTCGCCAAAGCGTTCGCGGGTTCGGGCATTTCGATCGGCTATCACAATCACAGCCACGAGCTGGTGAAGTATGACCGGAAGACGGCGATGCAACTGATGCTGGAGAAATTCGATCCGGCCATCTGGTTTGAAATCGACACGTACTGGATCACTGCCGGCGGCGGCGATCCGGCGGCCTGGATTGAAAAAGTCGCCGGGCGCGTGCCGTGCGTCCATCTGAAAGATATGGGCGTGAAGTCGGATCGCTCGCAGTTCATGATGGAAGTCGGCGAAGGAAACCTGAATTGGCCGGCGATTTTGCGGGCGTGCGGTCGCGCGGGCGTGAAGTGGTACATCGTCGAGCAGGACACGTGCTACCGCGACCCGTTCGACAGCCTGGAAATCAGCCTGAACAACCTGCGGCAGATGATGGCCGGCTAATCCTCCGGGGCGCCCAGGACCGCGCGGAGCTGCGGGCTGGCGTCACCGAGGTTCGGGCCGATGCGCGCGCCGGCATTGAGCAGCAGGCGTGCGACCTGCGGGTAATCGCCGGCCGGATTTCGGCAATTCGTTGAGCCGTGGCAGCACCAGCCGAGCGGCGTGCTGTGGAAGGCGGCATCGGTCAATTCGATCAGGTCGCCCCATCGCGAGCGGACGGCCGGGTGCTCAAGCATGAGTTGGACCAGGTCCGCCCGCCCGTGCCAGGCAGCGGCATGCAGGGGCGTGCCGCCGGTGGGGGGAACGATCGCGGGATCAAAACCGAGATCGAGCATCAGCCGCACCGCCGCCGCATTGCCCGCCCATGCGGCGTTGGCGAGGCGCGCGTGGTCGTTGGCACTCAGGCTGGCGAGTACATCAGGATCGCGGGCCAGGGCGGCGCGGGCGGCGGGTTCGTCGGCGATCGCACAGGCGGCCAAAAACCGCTGCCGTGGATCGGCACGGTCAAGCAGCAGCTGCAGCGCCGCCCGCCGACTGAAGGCGGCCGCCACTTCGAACGGCGTGCGTCCCTCGGTGAGCGTGTAGACGTAGATGTGCCGGCCCGGCGCATCTGGGCAGGCGGGATCGTCTTTCGCGCCGACGGCG
>JBQCCH010000645.1:0-4239 GCA_051962375.1 Tepidisphaeraceae bacterium | reverse complement strand
TGCCAGGAACATGCAGACCTGCCGGGGGAACGCGATCGATTTGTTGCGCTTTTTGCTCTGCAGGTCCGCCAGCCGCACGCCGTAAAACTTGGTGACGACATCCAGAATCTGCTGGATGGTGATGCGCTTCTGTTCCGGCGGCTGCGTGTCGCCGAGCGCGCTTTTAGCCAGGTCTAGATCGATCACCCCGCCGCTGAGCAATCCCAGACCTTGCAGCTTGGTGAGCGCGCCTTCCAGTTCCCGGGTGTTGTTGGCGATTTTTCCAGCGACGTAGCAAACCACGTCTTCCGGCAATTCCAACCCGCGAAGGCGCGATTTCCGCCGAAGAATCGCCACCCGGGTTTCATAGCACGGCTTGTCGACCCGCGCCACCAGCCCCCAGTTGAAGCGTGAGATCAGCCGATCTTCCATTTCCGGAATTTCGCTCGGCGGGCAATCGGCGCTCAGGATGATCTGCTTGTGCTGCTGATACAGGGTATTGAACGTGTGAAAAAACTCTTCCTGGCTCCGCTCGCGGCCGCCCAGAAAGTGGATGTCGTCGATCACCAGCACATCCACCTGCCGATAGCGGTACCGGAATTCGTTCATCTGCCCGGCTTCGACCGCACTCATGAACTGGTTGATGAACGAGTCGCACGACAGATACATGATCTGGGCATCGGGATTGCGGTCCAGCAGCTTCTGACAGGTCGCCTGCAGCAGGTGCGTTTTCCCCAGGCCGACGCCGCCGTGGATGAACAGGGGATTGTAAGCCTTGCCCGGCTGTTCGCTTACCGCAACGCTTGCCGCATGGGGCAGGCGATTGCACGGGCCGGTGATGAACGTGTCGAAGGCGTAATCCGGGTTGAGCGGAACGGTCTGGTTGTGCTCGGAGAACACCCCGCCGCGCGGAAGGTTGTCACAGTGGAACAGGACCGACACCAGCCGCCCCGTCGCCGCCTGTGCTGCCGCGGTGAACGGCTGCTGCCCCTGCATCTGCAGGAAGTTGAGTTGCGGCAGTGACTGGGTTTTCACCTGGATCATGCCATTGCTCAACTCATGGGCGGTGAGCTGGTCAAACCAGACACGATGCAGCGTCGGGTGAAGCGTGCGAACCGTCTTCAGGATCGTCTGCCATACCTGCGAGTCGAGCGGCGACTGCTCGACCGAACGGCGCGCTACGCCGTCGCGAGGAGATGACAAAGTGCTCGACTGCATGGATCACTTTCTTTCAATGACAGCAAGTGCAAAACAGAAAAAATCCGCCGGACGTGCATGCCGAGCTCTAACCGCACTGAAGTGCGATCTGACTCGGCCGATGTCTGTGATTGGGCTTCAGTTTCATGGTCCCGCCCGGATGCGATTTGAGGTCACGTCCGTGTGCGAATGACGAAGGATATTCGAGGAAAAAATTACGTCAATGACAAACTCGAAAACAGTCAAAAACCCCGGATTTTTCAGGGTAAAATCGCGATTCGACAGTTTCGCGACGTTAGGGCTCGCGGCGCGGCGGAAGGGGCAGTTTCAGCTCCGCCAAAACCGCTTGCAGATCGCTCCATACCGCCTCTCGTGTCTGCCTCGTGTAGGCACGCAATACGTAGGCCGGATGGTAGGTCGGCATCACCTCCAGGCCGTTCCAATCGTGCCATTGGCCCCGCATTTTGGTCATCGAATTTTTTGTCCGCAAAATGTATTGCGACGCCGGCAGCCCCAGCGTGACGATCACCTTCGGCCGAACGATCTGCAACTGCTGCAGCAGGTACGGGGTGCAGGTCGCCGTCTCATCCGGCGCGGGCTGCCGATTGTTGGGCGGACGGCACTTCACGATGTTGCAGATGTAGACCTGCTCACGTGACAAGCCCATCGCCAGGATCATCTTATCAAGAAGCTGCCCCGCCTTGCCGACGAACGGCCGCCCCTGCAGGTCTTCGTTCTCGCCCGGTCCTTCGCCGATGAAAACAATCTGTGCGTCGACATCCCCTTCGCCAAAGACCGTCTGCGTGCGCGTTTCGTGCAGCCGGCACTTGGTGCAGCCGACGACTTCTGTCTCATTCAATTGCTTGAGTGCGAGGACTTTCTTCGCCGTCGGCATCGGCGGTGCGGACAAATCGATCGGCGGCGGTTCCAGGAGATCAGGAACGACCGCCACGGCCGGGCGCGCCGCCGGGCTGGCGACACCGGATACTGCCGGCTTCGGCGCGGGCACCAGCCGAGGCTTCGCCGGTGGGGGCGATGCCGCCGATGCCGGCGCGGACGACGGCCCTGACGACGACACTGACGATGTCCCGGAGCCCGCTTTTTTGCCCAGCGCGATGCGTTTCACCCCCACCGCCCCGAGCCCCAGCGCTTTTTCGGCACGAAGCCCCAGCCGGGCACGGGCGCGGCGGGCGGACGGGTCGGGATTGGAATCGGACGAGCGAGCCATCTGAATCCGCCACTGTGATCAGTTATCGGTCCTAGTCAAGTTTTGCGCCGCGACGGGTCGATAACAAAACAGAGTACGCCCGATTGTTTTGCCAGGAGCCCGCATGACCGTCACTGTCGATTCCGAAACGTTGCCGCTCGATGAGCTCGGACTTTACACGTTCGGCGACGTTCTGACGCACATCAAGGAACAGAACCGCCTGGTGACGCACGTCCTCATCGACGGCCGCCCGCCCGATCTCGAAAACGTTCCCCAACTCCGCGCCCGAAACCTCAACGGCCAAACCGTTTACATCGAAACGTCGGCGCCGCAGCAAATCGCGCTGGAAGTGCTCCGAGAGATCGAACGCCAAATGGACGAAGCCGAAGTCTCCCGCGAGACGGCCATCGACCATTTGGCGGAGAATTTGCCGAACAAGGCCCTGCAAAAGCTCTCCGGCTGCTTCACCGCCTGGCAGGCGGCGCAGCAGGCGATCAAACAGGTCGCTCAACTGCTGCGCGTTGACCTCGATCGCATCCAGGTGGGTTCGGTCACCCTGACCCAGGCCCTGGCAAATTTTGCGAACCAGCTTCGGATGATGCGCGAATCGCTCGAATCGCGCGATTATGTCTCCCTCAGCGACATTCTCTCCTACGAGATCGGCCAAACGGTGGCCCAGTGGCGCGACGCCCTCACGCAGATGCGGACCATCGTGGATTAAGCGCAGCGCGGGCTTACAATCGGGCGATGGCTGATTCGATCCAGGCGCTGTGTGCTGCGGGGCAGGATTTCCTTGAGAAGACCGATTATCTCGCCGCCGAGCAAACGCTCGCGCGGGCCGAAGCCATTGCGTGGGAATCGAAGGATTGGGACGCCCTGGCTCGGCTCTACATGCCGCTGCAGGAAGCTCGCCGCCAGCGCCGTCAGCGGGTGCTCGATGGGCAATTCTTCTTTCAGATCGCCGACGAACCCGCTTTGGCAACGACCTTAGCCTCAGAAGTCGATCAGGGCATCGTCCTGCTTGCGGGCGAAGCATCGCTCGCTCCCTCGCTAGCCCTGCGTCAACGCGTTGCCGAGCTCGGCCGCTATGTCGACGTGTTTCTGACGGCGGCTTATCGGATCGGCGAGGACTATGCGGTGCTGGTCGTGCCCAATCAATCGATCATGGTGCCGTCCGCATCCATGAATTCGGTCGATACCTTGATCCGCCGAGCGCCCCCTCACAGCGTTCTGCTGCGACCCGCGCAGATTCCCGGCACGCGTCGCGTCAGCGATTCAACGACCGGCGCGTTCGTGATGGACCTGTGGGAGCAGTTGCACCGCCCCTTCCTTGCGATGGCCGAGGCGTGTACCGATCCGGTGCTGCGGATCAGCGCGTACCGCGACGCGATTGCGGTGGATTATGCCTGCGAGATCGCCCACCAACATCTGAGCGACACTGCCCACCAGCTGGCCCGAGCGAAGCGCCTCGCGGCGCATTGAATAACCGGATGCCAAGACGACGCTAATTCGCCGACCCGCCTAGACGTCCAGGTTCTTCACTTCGAGGGCGTGATCCTCGATGAACTGACGCCGCCGCTCGACGTCTTCACCCATCAACACGCTGAACAGCCGCTCGGCTTCGGCGGCCTCTTCGAGCGTGACGCGCAGCAGGACCCGCTTCGAGCGGTCGAGCGTGGTTTCCCACAATTCTTCGGGGTTCATTTCACCCAGCCCCTTGAATCGGCCGACTTCCATGCCCTGCTTGGCCAGGGCGTTGATCGCCTGGATGATCTGTCCCACGCCGGGCACGTCCGTCACCTTCTCATCCTGCTGAACGGCGTACCGCGTGGCGAGCTTTTCACCGCTGATGCTTT
>JBQCCH010000644.1:0-7069 GCA_051962375.1 Tepidisphaeraceae bacterium | reverse complement strand
AATGACATCCAGCAGGGTGCGAAACCCGAGCTTCCGGCGAATCAGTCGCGATCCGATTGCCCATTTCGGCGAGCGGATTGCCGGATCCAGGAAGAGTTCCACAGGGTCGTACCCGGGCTTGCGATGGATATCGACCGTCCTGGCAAAATCAGGGGCGGCCGCGTCATTCAGCCAGTAGTAATAGGTGAACCATGCATCCGGCTTAGCGATCGCGACGATATCGCCCGCCCGCGCGTGATTGAGCCCGATCGCCGCCCGCTCTGCCCCCGAATGGATCGACGCCACGCCCGGGCAGGCCGATAGCATCGCTCGCACCGCTGCTTCTGCCGTCGGGTCGTTCAGATATATGTGGGCCACCTGGTGATCCGCCACCGCAAACGCCCGACTGCTGCCGGCGTCCATCAACTCATGCCCGCGCTCCGTCCGCACGACCAGCAGCCCGGCGTCGCGGAGCAGGCGATTGAGGTGAATCGGTCGGCTGACGCGGGAGATGCCATATTCGCTCAGCAAAATGACGCCGAGCCCTTCCTTGGCCGCATGGTCAATCAGCCGGCCGACTTCGGCGTCCACCTGCTGCAGTTCTGTGTGGATTTGTTCGGCGTCCGGTCCGAATTTCTGCAGCGCATAATCAAGGTGAGGCACATACACCAGGTTCAGGGTCGGCTGGTGCAACTCGTCGACCCGTATCGCGCTGGACACGATCCAATGCGACGACTCGATCGAAGCACCCGGCCCCCAGAATTTGAACAGCGGAAATTGCCCCAGCTCCCGCTGCAATTGCTCGCGAAGGGCCCGCGGGTTTGTCCAGAGGTCGGGCAGTTTTCGCCCATCCGCCAGATACATCGGCCGGGGCGTGAGCGTGATGTCGGCGGCGGAATACATCGCGTTCCACCAGAAGCAATTCGCACACGTGAACCCGGGATCACGTTCCTTTGCCAGCGACCAGAGACGCGGGCGCTGCACGAGCTTGTCCGACTGATGCCAGAAGCGGATCTCGCACTCGTCTTTGAAATACCACCCATTCCCGACGATGCCGTGCGCCTGGGGCGGTTCGCCGGTGAGGTAGGTTGCCTGCACGGAGCAGGTGACTGCGGGGAGCACCGCGTCGATCGTCGCACTGGCGCCGGCCGATTTGAAAGCGGCGATGCGGGGTGTGTTTGCGCCGATCAGATTCGGCGTGAGCCCGACCACGTTGATAACCAATGTCCTCTGCACGGCCTGAGCGTGCGGCCGCGTGCACGAAAGGTCAAGCGGCGGTACAACCGAGCCTATGCCGTCCGTGCGCGCCGTCTTTCTGCCGCTGTTGCTGACTGCCGAAGACCTGAAGGATCGGGCAGTGGTGGTGTTTGATGTGCTTCGCGCCACGACAACCATGGCCACCGCGCTGGCGAACGGCGCGCCGCAGATCTGGGCCTATGACTCGCTCGATGCCGTCCGCACCGCGCGGCAAACCTTCGCCGGCCCGCACCTGACGGTCGGCGAGCGCGACGCCAAGCGCCCGGACGATTTTGATCTCGGCAACAGCCCCCGTGATTTCACCGCCGACCGATGCGCGGGCAGAACCCTGCTGATGGCAACGACGAACGGCACCCGCGCGCTGGTGGCTGCGCGGTCGGCGCCGGCGCTATTCACCGGCGCCCTCGTCAACGCGGCCGCCACCGCCCGAGCCGTCCTGCAAACGGGGCGTGACGTCACGCTGTTGGCTTCGGGAACGCAGGGAACGGTATCGACCGAAGACGTCCTGGGCATCGGCGCCGTCATTGCCGCGATGAACGATGTTGCCATCGAGAATGACAGTGCGCAGCTCGCCCTGGCAGCCTGGGAGCAGGCGAAATCGTCGCTGTACGATACGCTGTTTCGCTCATTTGGCGGCCGCAACATCCGGGCGGCAGGCTTGGATCCCGATATCGCGTTCGCCGCTGACGTTGACCGGTTCACGACGGTTTGCCGGGTCGATGATCGGTCGGGCCAGCTGGTCGTTACCGCTCAATGAGCCGCACGCCCGAATCGCTCGCGATGATCGCCAGTGAGGCGATCCCGATGAAAGCCCCGTCGCCACGATCCCCGCACGGGATTTAAGTTTCAATTCCACTGCCGCGGGGTCGAACGATTCGTTGAACTTGCAGTCGTAGATTAAATTGCCGTTGTCGGTGACATAAGGCTTTCCCGTTCCGTCCTGTCGCAGCGTGGGAACCGAGCCGATCGACTTCAGGTACCGCTCGCTCGCCTGGTAGGAAAACCGCGTGACCTCAACCGGAAGCGGGCACCTGGCAAACAAGTGGGGGACGGCTGTGGATTCGTCCGCGATGATGATCAGCTTTTTGGAGTTTTGCGCGACGATCTTTTCGCGGAGCATGGCGCCGCCCAGCCCCTTGATGAGTTCGAGCGTCGGGGAGATTTCGTCCGCGCCGTCGATGGTGACATCGCACGTGTCGACGATCGAGAAATCCACGATTTCAATCCCCAGGTCGCGGGCCTGCTCGTCGGAGCGAACCGACGTGGGAACGCCGCGGATGTCCCGCAATTCGCCGCTCGCGATTTTGGCGCCCAGCAGATCGATAAAAATCTTGGCGGTGGACCCGGTGCCTAGGCCAAGGGTCATGCCGCTCTGCACGTGCTGCAGGGCCGCCTGCGCGGCGCGTTCCTTAGGATTCATGGTCGCAGCAACGTTAACGAACTTCGCCGCCGACGCAACCGGCGGTATAACTGCTGCAATGGCGCTGGCCGAACACATTCTGACGATGCGCGTGCGGTACCCCGAAGTGGACAGCATGGGGTATCTCCACCACAGCCGCTATCTCCAATATTTTGAGATCGGGCGGGTGGAATTGCTCCGTTCGTTCGGCAACAGCTACGCCGACCTGGAGAAGGCCGGCATTCTCTTCGTGGTCGTCAAGGCGGAGCTTCGCTATCGGGCGCCTGCACGGTACGACGACGAAGTGACGCTCATCACCCGGCTCGTCAAGCGCACGCACGTGCGCTATGACCATGAGTATCAACTGAAGCGCGGCGACACGCTGCTGGCCGAGGGGTCGACGGTCATCGCCTGCGTGACACGCGACGGCGAAGTCCAGGAAATCCCGGACTGGGTCGATCACCTGGGCAAAAAAGCCTGAATGTGCGGCCGGCGCGTCAGGCCGATTGCTTGCGGCGCTTGGACGGCTTGGCGGGGGCCGGCGCGGGGGCGGCGGCGGTTTCCAGCAATTCGCGAGCCTGGGCCCGCGTGGTTTCCGTGATTTTTTGGCCCCCGATCATTTCGGCGATTTCCTCGATGCGCTCGCCGTCGGTGATGGCGCGGACCGTGGTTCGCGTTTCGTCGGCCTTATGTTCCTTGCGAACCGTCAGATGCCGATCCGCGAAGCAGGCGATCTGCGGCAAATGCGTAATGCAGAGTACCTGATGGTGGGCGGCCAGGTCACGCAGCTTCTGCCCGATGATCGATCCCAGCCGGCCGCCGATGTTGGCGTCGATTTCGTCAAACACCAGCACCGATACCCGGTCGCCCGCCGCCAACACGCTCTTCAGCGCCAGCATGATGCGGCCCAGTTCGCCCCCTGAGGCGATCTTGCGCAGCGGCGCCTCGGGCAATCCCGGATTGGTGCGGACCATGAATTCCACGTCGTCCGCGCCACTCGGGCCGGGCTCCGCCGGTGCGACATTGACGGAAAAGTTGGCCTTCTCCATGCCCAGCTCACGCAGGTGTGCCTCGATCCGCGGCCTTAACTGCCCGGCCGCCAAGGCTCGCTTTTGCGAGAGTTCGCGCCCTAGTTTCTCCATCGTTGCGGTCAGCGGGGCGATCTGCTGCGTCAGGGCGGTGGTATCGTCGCCGGCCCGCTCCAATCGAGCGACCTGCTTCGCGAGGTGCTCCCGCAGTTCCAGCGTGGCTTCCACCGTCGGCCCATATTTCTTGATCAGCCGATTCACTGTGTTCAGCCGATCGTTGACTTCGCTGACTTCCGAAGGATCAAGATCAAGCCGATTCAGATACCGTCCCAGATCAAAGGCCGCCTCCGAGAGCTGCACGGTGGTCTCCCGCACTGCGTTTGCCGTCGCGGCCAGGGCCGGGTCGACGATCGCCAGATCCGCCAGCACCGCCGCCGCCGTCTGCAGGCGATCCAGAATCGCACCATCCGATTCATACAACGCCCCATGAACGGCCCCGGCTTCCTTGCGAAGTTTTTCGAGGTTGTTCAACACCTGCGCCCGGGTGGTGAGCTCCTCATATTCGCCCGGCTTCAGCTCGCCGGCGTCGATTTCGTGCAACTGATAGGTGGCCAGATCCAGCTGCTGAGCCCGCAACTCCCCGCCGGTCCGCAATTCTTCCAGCTGCCGCCGGACGTCCTGCAGCGTGTGATACGCTTCGGCATATCGGTCGCGCAGCGTCGACAGCGCGGCGAATTCGTCGATCACCATCATCTGGTTGGCCGGCTTCAGCAGGTATTGATGATCGTGCTGGCCGTGCACATCGACGAGCGCTTCGGAAACGCCCTTGAGCATCGCCAGCGTGATCGGATTGCCGTTCAAGCTCACGCTCGATCGGCCCGGAGCGTAGAGCCGGCGGGTGAGGAGGATTTCGCCCCCCTCAGCCTCCACCGCCAGATCGCAGGCGGCTTCGATCTGCTTCATCAGCCGCGGGTCGCGCACTTCAAACACGCCTGACACGCGCCCTTCATCCGCGCCGGCCCGCAGCATGTCGGCCGGCGACCGGAGCCCGAGCAGGAGCTCGATCGCGCCGATCACCAGCGATTTGCCGGCCCCCGTGGCGCCGGTGAAGCAATTCAGGCCCGACGCCAGCTCGATCCGCGCGTCGGCGATGACCGCCAGATTGGAAATGTGCAATTCTCGCAGCATGGGTAAGGCTCAACGCAATCAAGGCTCATCGCAAGCAAAGCTCAACGCACTGTAGCGCCCGCGGTGATGGCGTCGCTCGGAGAAATCAGCGTTAATTTTCCACTCGCATCGCTCGCCGCCAGGAGCATGCCGTTGCTGACTTCGCCCTTGATCACTTCGCGCGGCGCGAGATTGACGATCACCACGATCTGCTTGCCGACCAATTGCTCGGCCGAATAATGCTCCTTGATGCCCGCGAGGATTTGCCGCTGCTCCGTGCCGATGTCGATCTGCAATCGCATGAGCTTCTTGCTCTTCTCGATCGGCTCGGCCTTGAGAATGGTGGCCACGCGCAGTTGCACCTTGGCAAAATCGTCGTATTGAATCGTCGGATTGGTTTCGGCCGGGTTGTCTTGGGTCATGGTCGGGTAGAGTTTAACGCCATCGGTGGGTTCAGTGGAAGGATACGCGCATGATCGCGGTGGTTCAGCGGGTCAAATCGGCATCGGTCAGCGTGGACGGTGAGATCGTCGGCTCGATCGATCACGGCCTGTGCGTGCTGGCGGCCGTGGTCAAAGAGGATACGGAGGCCGACGCTCGGTGGATCGTGAATAAACTCGCCGGGCTGCGTGTTTTTCCGAATAAGGAGAAGGGGTACGACCTGGACGTTCGCCAGGTCGGCGGCTCGATGCTGCTGGTGAGCAATTTCACGGTCGCCGCCGAAACCGCCCGCGGCCGCCGCCCGGGGTTTGATCGCGCGATGGCGCCCGCCCAGGCAGAGGCGGCCTTTAAGCGTTTCGTCCAGCTTGCGCGTGAAACGGGCATCCCCATCCAGACCGGCAAATTCGGTGCCGATATGGCTGTCTCCATCGTGAATGACGGTCCGCTGACGCTCGTCGTCGATTCCCGGGCCAAGTGATCCGCTGTAGAGTGCCGGCGTGCAGTTGAACGTCGTCGCATCCTCCAGCACAGACCTGGCGCGGGTCGTCCTGCGTTGCCAGGAAGATCTGGCGCAGACGCTGGGAGAGCCGATCGAGATTCCGGGCGTGTCGGCCTGCGTGGCGCGAGACTTGCCCGAATCCAGCGAAGCGAATGCCGTTTTCCTGTCCGAGGCCGTGGGCGCGGAGGGCATTCGAGCGATCGACGCGGCATTCGCCTCCGCGGGGGCCCGGTGCTTGCGCGGGTTCTCGCTCGTGCCGCAGCCGGCCTTGCAGGAGGGGGGCAAATGGCGCGAGCGACAGTTGGCGGTGCTACGGCTGTCGCATTGGCGGGCGAGCGATGCCGATGCCCCGGCGATCACCATCCTGCAGGCGCGGGCGGCCTTCGCACAGGCGACCCGTTTGTTCGAAGACCGATTTGGCCCATCCGACCGGGCGCGCGCGGCCGAGCGCGCGTTGGACAACCCGAAATTCGAGCAACTGATTGCGATCGAATCGGGCGTGCCGCGGGCGGCGGTGGGGCTTCTCACCCGTGGCGAGGCGGCCTGCGTGATGGGTCACGTGCCTGCCGCGCTCGAACAGGGCATCGACCGATTGCTGTTTGACCGGATCATCGACTTGGCCGCCCGCGCCAATGTGCGGCACGTGCTGGCGGCGATTGACGTGCAGGACGACGCGCTGCTGCGGTTCTACGCCGGCATTGGGGCCGGCATTGGGTTTGAGCGGATCGGCGCGGCGTTTGAGTACACCTTGGCGTAAACGTCGTCGAGATTCGCCAACATTTTAGAAATCGTGAAATGCTCGTAGGCCTCCACCCGCGCGCGATCGGCGACAGACCGGAGCAGCGTCGGGTCGGCAAAGCCGTCGAGGATGCGCCGAGCGACCATACGGGGCGTTGCCTGTCGCGCCAGCAGGGCGGTGTGCCGGTCTTCAATAAACTCGCAGATTTGAGAGGTCACCGTCGAAATGATCGGCCGCATGGAGGCCATCACGGTGACGATGTCGGCGGATCGGGCGTGTGCGGTGGGCGTCAGCAACACCGCGTCGGCGGCGGAATAAAGGGTGCGGCTTTCGACGTCGGCCGCCCGTTCGGAGGCGATCACCAGCAGCCCCCGCTCCAGCAAACGCTCGCGAATGCGGCCGAAAACGCCGCGGTCGTTGCCCGCTCCCGGAACGATCAGCTTGTAACGTGGATCGAGCACGTTCAGCAGGCTGATCGACCAGACGGCCAGGTGCGGATCGCCCCCCATTCCGACCGGCAGGGGGGCGAGGATCGCATGATCGTCGGGCGACAGCCCCAG
>JBQCCH010000643.1:0-3415 GCA_051962375.1 Tepidisphaeraceae bacterium | reverse complement strand
TCGATGACACCCGCCCGGCCGATGTCCAGCTTCAATTGCCCTTCTTCGATGTAGAACCGGCTCCACACGATCTCGCCCGGCTTGCTTACGCCCTTCAACGTGCCGCCGCCCAGTCGGAAATACATCGGCGGTTGCCGCTCGGTGCTGGCCCCGCTCCAGCCGCCGATGAAGTGCGCCGGCGGCGCCGAGCCGCTGATGAGAAACACCCACACGTAGTCGTCCGTTGTGCCGCTGCGGTCAGGGTCGCCCCACCGCAGGTCGTGCAGCGTGTTTTCCACCGGCTCGCCCATCGCCCGATGAACACGATACGTCAGCAGGCCATCCAGACCCGCGCACTCGTCGACTTCATTGAAGTGCGGAATTGCTTCGTCGGCATATAGCTCGCGCTTCCCATCGCGGCTGCGGACCGGCGGACGGTCGGCGTTGTTGAGCGTGCCTTCCACCAGATCGCTGGCGGGCAACAGGTCCTTCAGCCCCTGCTGATACTGAATGCCGATCGTGTGACACCCGAAATCGTCGGCGATGCGGACGGCCGCGATGTACATCTTGCATTGCTGCAGCACCTGCGCTTCAGTCAACTCGGGCGCTTCATCCCGGCCGAACTGGAACTTTACGCCGCGCGACTTGTACCACTCCAACACCTGCCGCGCCTCGGCATCGCTGACCTGGGTCGTTTCGTAGTAGAGCGCCGACTGGCTGAGCCGTTCTTTGTAAACGCCGGTCGGATTCAGCAGTTCGTCGGGAATGATCGAGTTGAACATTCCCATGCACCCTTCGTCGAACACGCCGAGGATCGCCTTTTCCGTCTCCAGCTGCGTTGCCAAAGCGCTGGCCAGCTTCGATTCCTGCTCGCCGATCGTCACGCGCGACAAATCCGTCACGTGCGATATCGGGTGCGTGCAGGCGCCCGTTTTCAGCCAGGCGGACAAGCCGTCGAGGAAGAGTTTGTCGGTGAAATTTTCGCTCCAAAGCGTGGAATAGCGAACGCCGGCCTTGGTGAGCGATCCATTCAGATTCAACATGCCGACAAGCCCCGGCCAGGTTCCCGACCAATTGGCGACCGTCAGGATCGGCCCGCGATGGCTGATCAATCCCGGCAAAATGTGGTGGCTGTATTGCCAGACCACCTCAGCCACAATCAGCGGCGCATCCGGATCGATGTGCTTGAAGACTTCCATCCCCTGCTTCTGGCTGGCGATGAACCCGTTTTCGACGGCGGGGTCGTAGGCGTGCGCGCGAACGACTTCGAAGCCGAGCTTCGCGATGGCTGCGCCCAGGGCGGCCTCCATCTTCGCCTGCTCGGGCCAGCACTGCTTATTCGCCGATTGCCGAAGGTCGCCGTTCGCGATCAACAGCACTTGATTTTTTTGCAACTTGGCGGGAGTCTGCAGCGACGGAAATTTGTATTCTGACATAAGACAGATTCCAATGTTTGGACGACCCCTTGGGGTTCGGTTAAAAAGTCGTGACGAGTCGTTTGATCAATGACAAGGATAATCCCGCGCTCTTGGCAAGCAAGCCGCCCGAGCGTGAGATCAGCGAAACGATGGCGCACACGGGCGTAGCCACTGGCGGCGGGCGGAATTACGGCAATCTTTTGGCTGGAGGAAAAATGAGCAAGTCCATTTTGAATTTCGTGGCAGCCCTGACGGCGGCCGGTTCTTTGTTCCTGTCGGGGTGCGGCGATAAGTCGAGCTCGCCCACCACGCAGTCGGCCGACGCCGGCGCGAAGCCGCAGATCGCCGTGATCGCCAAGAGCACGGTCAACGCCTATTGGAAAGCCGTCGAAGCCGGTGCAAACCAGGCAGCCGCCGAGTCCAATGTCGACATCCTCTGGACTGGCCCCGATGCCGAAACCAACCACACCCAGCAGGCAAACATGGTCGACAACATGGTCACCCGCGGGGTGAACGGCATCGTGCTGGCGCCGACGAATGTCGATGCCCTGGTTCGCCCCGTTGAGTCGGCCGTCGCCCGGCATGTGCCGGTGATCCTGATTGACTCCACCGTCAAGAGCGACAAGCCGATCAGCGTCATCGCCACCGACAACTACGCCGCCGGCCAACAGGCGGCAGACGCGCTGATCAAGGCCATGGGCGCCAACCACAAGTTCGGCGGCAAAGTGATCATGCTCCGCTTCCTGGAAGGCTCCGGCTCCACCGAGGCCCGCGAAAAAGGCTTCGCCGATCGCATCGCCCAGGAGAAGGGCCTCACGCTCGTCGACCAGATGTACACCCGTGGCGGCGGCTCCACCACCGACGCCGCCGACACCGCCGACGCCCTGCTTCGCCGGTTCATCAACAATAACGAGCTGCAGGTCGACGGGATCTTCGCCTCCAACCAGCCGACGGCCATCGGCATGCTGCGCAAGCTCGATCAATTCCGCGCCCAGGGCGTGAACATCAGCTGCCCGTACGTCGGCTTCGACGCCCACGAAGTGCTGCTCAAAGGCATCCGCGATGGCAAGATTGCCGCCATCGTCACGCAGGACCCGAAGAAGATGGGCTACCTCGGCGTCAAGTCGATGGCGGCCTACCTCAAGGGCGAAAAAATCGAGCCGAAGATCGCCACGGCAACCTTGACGGTCACCAAAGAAAACATCGACGACCCGGCCACCAAGGCCGTCACGCTCGAAAACTAAAGCGGCCCCGCCCGCGTCTTCGGCGAAAGGCATTCGAATGTCCGACTCCTCGGCAACGCCCCTGCTCACCATGCGGGGCGTTAAAAAAAGCTTTGGCTCAACGCTCGCGCTCAAATCCGTCGACCTGACGCTCTACAGCGGCGAAGTGCTCGCCCTGATCGGCGAAAACGGCGCCGGAAAAAGCACGCTGATGAAAACTCTCAGCGGCGCTCACGCGGCCGACGCCGGAACGATGACGTTCGACAACAAGCCCTACGCGCCCGCCAATCCCCTGGCTGCGCGGAAGGCGGGCGTCGCGATGATCTACCAGGAACTGTCGATCGCCCCCGATCTGACGGTGATGGAAAATATTCTGCTCGGCGTCGAACCGGGCAGCGGACCCGTTCTCAATTGGAAGGCGATGCGACAGCGCGCGGTGGCGGCCTTGGCCGAGGTCGGCCGCGCCGACATTGACCCGGCCGCCCGTGCGGGTGACCTGTCGATCGCGGAGCAACAGCTTATCGAGATCGCCCGATCGGTCGCGCTGGGCTGCCGCGTGCTCGTTCTGGACGAGCCGACCAGTAGCCTCACCCGGCGAGACATCGAAAATCTTTTCGCCATGCTCCGTCGCTTGCGGGCGCAGGGCCTCGGAATCGTCTATATCTCCCATTTCCTTGAAGAAGTCCGGGCCATTAGTGACCGCTTTGCGGTGCTTCGCGACGGCGCTTCCGTCGGTGACGGGCGCACGGCCGACGTGACGGATGAGCAGATCATCCGCCTCATGGTCGGCCGCGA
>JBQCCH010000642.1:0-2933 GCA_051962375.1 Tepidisphaeraceae bacterium | reverse complement strand
GGCTTTCACCGGCGGAATCCTTCACGCGCAGCCCCACGATGTCGCCCACCAGGCCGGCCGGGGGTTGTTGTTCCTTGATGGCCACCAACTCAATTCCGCGCTGCTTGGCGATGTGCTCGACATTGATCACATTGACCGGCTCGCTCAGGTTGGCCTTGAGCAATTCCACCGCCGCCAGGCGAAGCAGCGTGTTCGCGTGCTTCGACGCCTTGTTGCCGCTGACCCGCAGCGTGATGTTTTTGTAGCCGCTGTCTGCGTAGGCCGTCAGCAGGCTGCCCAGTCGGCTGGCGAGCTTGGCGAAGGGGGCTTCGTCCGGCGGAAGATCCAGCTTGATCCCGCCCGCATTCACGGCACCGCGAATCTCGCCCGTCTGCAAAAACGCGACCATCGCCTTGCAGGCTTCGACCGATACGGCCGTCTGTGCTTCATCGGTGCTCGCGCCCAAGTGCGGGGTCAGCACCGCGTTGTCCAACCCAAACAGCGGGTGATCCTTCTGCGGCGGCTCCGTCTGAAACACGTCGATCGCCGCGCCGGCGATCCGCTTTTCCTTCAGCGCTTCGGCCAAGGCGAATTCGTCCACCACTTCGCCGCGGGCGTCATTGACCACCAGCAGATTTTTCTTCGCGACGTTGAACAGGCGCTCGCGGTTCAACAGGTGCTTGGTCGCATCGCCGCCCGGCACGTGGAAGGTGATGACGTCGATCTGCTTCAGAAATTCGTCGAAATCGCGAACCAGCTTCACCTGGCCGTCCAGGGCGGTTTCGTTCGGATAGAAGGGATCGAACCCGACGACCTTCATTTCAAAGGCGATCGCCCGGCTGGCGACGGTTTGCCCGATCCGGCCCAGGCCGACCACGCCCAGCGTCTTGCCGGCCAACTGCGTGCCCTGGTAGTTGTTTCGTTTCCATTGCCCGCTGATGACGTGAGCATGGGCGGCCGGCACCTTGCGGGCCAGGCTCATCAGCAGCGCCCACGCATGTTCGGCCGTGCTCAGGGTGCTGGCGGCCGCGGTGTTCAGCACCAGGATTCCCTTGCTGGTGGCGGCCTCAAGATCAATGTTGTCCACGCCCACGCCCGCCCGAGCGATCGCACGCAGCTTGCCGGGGTTCGCCAGCACTTTGGCGGTCGCTTTCACGCCCGAGCGGACAATCAGCCCGTCGTAGTTCGGCACTTCCGCCGCCAACTGGTCTTCTTTCAGACCGATCTTGACGTCGTACTTCACGCCGGACTGCGTGAGATACTCCAAACCTTCTTCCGCGAGCTTGTCGGCCACCAGAATCGTCATCGTCATCCTTCGTAAAAAACGGGGGCAAGCATGGTAGACCCAACCGCGCCCCGACACAAACCGACAAACGGTCGCAACCTCATCCCTCGCCGCCTGCGCCCCGATTCGCCGTAAGTCGCGAAAAACACCCCGTGGCCGTTCCTGCCATTTTGTTTTTCGCGTTTTGGCCTAACCCCCGGCCCGGCCTGGGCCAACCTGCGTTTTCACCTGAGCGCCAGTGCGACAGCCCTTGCCCAGATCGCCACGTGACTTATCGCAAGCCAAAACCACGCGGCCTCGCACCGCCCGAAACAGGCCCGCGAAAGGAAATTCAGCCCGCCCTCGCATGTTCCCCTCCTTCATTCGCGCGATTCTTCACGTGCCCCTGCGTCCGCGGGCCGACCCCGCTCCGCACCATTTTACCGCCCCGGCCGCCGCTGTCGGCCAAAAAGCGAAAAAGGGGGATTGGGTCCGTTTGAATTTCCAGACGCGTGACAACGAGCCTCGACCGCCAGGGAGCGCGCCGCTCGCACGATCGCCGGGCGCTCCCGGACGGTCGCGGCTCGTTGCGCTCGGGGCACGCGGGGTTGGATCGGCCAGGCGCGCCGACTCTCGTGCAAGGCTCCATCTGGCAAAAAAGGGCCGTCGTAAAACGACGCGCATCCGCCGCGCCAAAATCCCCACTTACCCCACATCCATTGCCCGCAGTTTACGCAGCTCAAACTGCGCGTACTGTCGGCGGATGTCGCGCATCACCATCAGCGGAACGCACAGCATGATGGCGCCGCCAGTGAAAAGGGAGAGCCACGCATCCGCCGGCCTGCCGCGGAGCATGCACCAGGCGCCGGCGATCACTTCAACCGATCCGCCGGCGAAGATCACGAGGAAAAAGCCGAGCACCAATGCCTTCCCCCGGCCCTGGCGGACGAGCGATCGCATGGGGAACGTCAAGCCGAACATCAGCACCGTCAGCACCGCCATGATCGCGCCCGCATGCGAGGGCGATGGGTCCTCAGGCGCCGGCGGCGGGGCGGTGGTCTCGCTCGCTCGCGATCCCTCAATGTGCGCTGCCGTCCCCGCCGGAGCCGACGTCGGCGCATCAGCTGCCCGCAACACGGCGCCGTTGAGCAGAAGCAGCCCGCACGCCAGGAGAATTGTCCGAAGGGTCATGAGCCGACTCCCATTCTTTTTCGTGTGCCGAGAGAAGCGTCTTCAGTGTGGCTGCGTCGATTTTCCCCTCGGCAAATTGTGCCCGCAGGGTCCGTTCGAAGATTCCCATCGAACACGGATCGTCCAACTTCAACCGCCCGGCCGGCGATTCGTTTCGGCGGCTTCCATAGAAAAAGGGCGCGACCCATCGGCCGCGCCCTTGAAGATCCTGGATTGCAGATTCGAGCGTTACTTGGCCGCTTTCAGCCGCAGCAGCGTGACACTCCACGGGGCCAGTTTGCGGTCGAACTTGGCGCTGGTTTCGTCGATCGCTTCCTCTTTGGTGGCGACCTTCGTCGGATGGGCCAGGTCATTCTGATCGGTGGGGGAGTCGCCGGCGATGACGAACGCCTTGCCGCCCGCGGTCAGGCCCGTGATGCCTTGCAGGTCGATCGTCGCATTCGTCTCGTCGCCCGTCATGTTCACGAGCTTGACGATCACCTCATTCGACGCATTCACC
>JBQCCH010000641.1:0-16111 GCA_051962375.1 Tepidisphaeraceae bacterium | reverse complement strand
TGGCGAGTGAACGATGAGGCGATCGACTGGTTCGTCCTGCAAGGGGGCGAATACATCTTGGCGACGGCGGAAAACGGCATCCTCAAGAGCCGCTCTTTCCCGGGCCTGTGGCTCGCGGCTGAGGCGCTGCTCAACGGTGATCTTGCCGCCGTGCTTGAAACCGTCCGCCAGGGCGCCGCCAGCCCCGAACATGCGGCGTTTGTGCAATCGCTCTCCAAGCGCTAGTCGCGCCTATCACACTTCGCCGAGCGCCCATGCATCGATGTAATCGCATAGGCTGTGGAAGATCAGCTTGTGCATCTCCTGCACGCGCGCGGTCACCGGGCTGGGGATCACCAGCGGGATGTCGCTGAGCGTCCGGCAGACGCCGCCGTCTTTGCCCAGGAAGCCGATCGTCGTCACGCCCATGCGCTTGGCGCTTTCGAATGCCATGCGGATGTTCGTGCTGTTGCCGCTCGTGGAAAGGCCCACGAATACATCGCCCGGCCGGGCCAGGGCTTCCACTTGCCGGGAGAAAATTCGGTCATACCCCAGGTCATTCCCCGCACAGGTGACCACCGTGGTATCCAGCAGCGCGATGGCCGCCAACGGACGCCGATCGCGGCAATAGCGGACCACGAATTCTTCGGCGAAGTGCATCGCGTCGGCAGCGCTTCCGCCATTGCCGGCGAACAGAACCTTGCCGCCGGTGTCCCAGGTTTTGATGAACGCATCGGCGATCTGTTTCACCACGGGCGTGAGTTCGCGCACCCGAGGCAGCAGATCGGCCGTCTGCTGGAGCGACTGCTGCAGATATCCTTCAATCGAGGGCGTCGCGGTAGCACCGGTCATTGATCGCCGTCCTTGTGGTCGCCGGAATAGAGGTCGAGATAAAAGTAGATCAATTCTTTGCCCGCATAGTTGCGGGTCTTGTCGTGTCGAAAGTGAAATTTCTGGAACAGCTTGATGGCCGGCTCGCGTTCCACGAACGTGTCGAGGGCGACTTTCAGGTAGTTCTGCTCTTCGCAAAACTGCACCGCCCGTTCGAGCAGGGCCGACCCGATCCCGCGGCGGCGGTGCGATTCACACACCCGCAGCCGCCGAATCTCGCCCACGCCGTCGCTGTGCATCACGCCGATCATCCCCACGATTTTTCCGCCGGCTTCCGCGACCCAAAAATGATTGCCCGGCGGCGTCATGTAAGCGCGCTGGATGTCGTCGATATCCAGCCCGGTATCGTTTTCGGCAATGCCCCCGCCGACCAGGCCGGCGCGGTACAGGTCTTCGCAGGCGGCCGAATCCTCGGGCCGAAAACTGCGAATGGAAAAGCGGTCACCCGCGGCATCGCTCATATCTTTAAGTGTAAGCGAGAAACCGATGGCCGGGAAATTACTTTTGTGCGTCGGGCAGCACCGTCAGCGACTGGAGCGTGTCCGTGTCCAAGTCCAGAAGTGCCACGGTCTTGATCGCCGCCCGATGCAGCGCGCCGGGATTGATCCAGCGCACCGGGCCCACGCGTTCATCTCGCCGCTGATGCGTGTGGCCGGTGAGCAGATAATCCACGCCCGAGCCCGGGCTCACGAGCCGGCTCAGCGTCCGTTGATCATCCCCGTGCGTGACGGCGATGTTCTTTTCCTGCAGCGTCACCACGCCAAAATCGTTCAGGCACGTCACGCCGATCGACTGCGCGTAATTGGCGAGATCGGTGCGGTCAAAGTCGGTGTTCCCAAACACGAACGCCGACGGAGTTCCCGCCAGGGCATCGAGCACGTCGGTCTCGCCGACATCGCCGCAATGGATCAGGTATCCCGCCCCCTGGGCCAGCAGCAACCGCACCGCGCGATGGGCGATGTCGGCATCGCCGTGCGTGTCTGAGAGAATGCCTACCCGCATGACCGCTCCTGCTCCGCGGGCGTCGGCCGCCAGCTTTCCAGCGAGCCATCGAACGGGAATTCGCGCCGCCGCATCAACGCTTTGACGTCGTCAATCGTCGCCCAGCACCGCTTTACCAACGCCGGCGGGTAACCCCAGGCCTGGGAGTGGGATTCAAATTCGTCGGCGTCGTCCAGCAGCGCCTCCCGCGCGTGTGGCGCGAGGATCAGGTCCAGATCCAGGTCGATCCAATCGACCACCGATTGATTCCATGTCGCCGGCGTGGCGATGTTCACGTAGTAGTCTTCGATCGACCAGTCCGGCCGCCACCGCATCACCAGGTTCCAGTGCCGATCCGGCCAGAACAAACGAAGGGCGTGCGATTTGGCGGGAAAATCGCCGCGGTAACTGCGGACCGGCGTCAAGGACTCGGTGTACACGCGCAGCTCGTCGCTCGCTTCGGCAACGACCACGCCCCCGAACTGATAGTGCAGGCCGCCGTCGAACTTGGTGGATGATACGAGGATACGACGCATAGCTGAATCAGACGAAACGACGCTTTATCTTGCCAAAAACCCGAACGCCGACGGCGCTGACGTTCGCCGATACCGGGCGTGCGTCGATTAAACGCCCACTTCTTCGACCACCGCCCCGTCGACCACATCTGCTTCGGCCTCGGCCAGGCGCTCGGCGCGTTCCGCCTGGGCGACGGCCGCCTCGCTGATCTTGCCCCCCTGCTGCACCTGGTCGAACTTCACGGCCACGCGTTTGCTGACGCCCTGCTCCTGTTGCGTCACGCCGTACAGCACATCGCCGATCTGCATCGTGCGCTTGTGGTGCGTGATGATGATGAACTGGCTCAGCGACAGGAACTCTTTCACGATCAGCCCGAATCGCACGTTGTTGGCTTCGTCGAGCGGGGCATCCACTTCGTCCAGGATGCAGAAGGGGCTGGGCTTGCTCTTGAAGATGCTCATCAACAGCGCGATGCAGGTCATCGCCTTTTCACCGCCGGAAAGCTGGGAGATGGTGACCGGCTTCTTGCCCGGCGGACGGGCGATGATTTCAATGCCGGCATCCAGCGGATCGACCGTCTTGCGCATCACCGGCACGGGCTTGCCGTCGCCCGCTTCGGCGGCGGCGGCCTTCATCGCTTCGCGGTCTTCCACTTCCAGTTCCAGGAACACGTCCGCGCTGCCGCCGCCAAACAACTGCCGGAACAAATGCTGGAAATGCTCGCGAACCGCGTTGAATGTTTGCTCAAACCGCACGCCGCTTTCGCGGTTGATCTCGTCGATCAGCTGTTCCAGCTGCTCCTTGGCCTCGCGAAGGTCGTTCAGCTGATTGGCGTAGAAGGTTTGACGCTCTTCCAGCTCTTCCAATTCGCCGATCGAATCCAGGTTCACGTTGCCGAGCCGGCCGATGCGGTCTTTGAGTTCCTTGATCTCCCGGCCGACTTCGTCCCAGTCGGTGGCGCCGGCGTCATACGGGAAGGGCCCGCGGTCTTCCTTCGCCACCACCGCCGACCCGGGCCGCTCCCCGTTGTATTCGGCGACAATGTCGCGATACCGCTCGGCGATGTCGATCTGCAATTCGTCCTGCGTCCGCGACATCAGCGCTTCACGCCGAACGTTCAATTCGCTTTGCTGGATCTGCATCTGGTGCAGTTTCTGTTCCAGTTCGCTGTGCAGGCCGCGAATGCTTTCGACTTTGGCGGTCAGGTTCTTGACGTTTTCGACCATTTCCTTCAGCTGCTCGCTCAACGTCGCCACGCGGTCGCGCAAGGCGGCGACGCGCTCGGTCTGCACCTGCTCTTCATGTTTGGCGCGCTGCGCCTCAGCCTCCACGCCCTCGCGTCGCTCGGCCGCCGTGCGGACGGTGCGATCCAGGCGCTCGATCTGCTGGGCGACTTCGTTCTGCTGCGACCGCAAGCGTTCGACGGTCTGACGCGTCGACAATTGTTTTTCCTGCACCTGCCCGATCGACACCCGGCAGGTCGTCAATTCCTCGTTCAGCCGCTTCACTTGCTCGGCCAATGACGCCTGCTGCTCGGTGAACGATTCAATCTGCTCCTGCAGCCCCGCCTGCTGGCCGTCCATTTGCTGCTTCTGTTCCAGCTTCTGCTTCTCTTCTTCCGCCAGCTTGTCGGTCTGGGCGAGCAGATTCTGCAGCTCCCGATCGAGCAGCGGCAACTCGCGACGGAACGACGCGAGCCGGTCATTCACCTGCGTTTGCTGGCTGGTGAGTTCGACCTTTTGCGTGTTGAGCTGGTAAACGCCGTTGCGAAGCTGATTGATTTCTTCTTCCACCTGCTTCGCCTGCTGCGAGCTGGCGGCCAATTCCGCGTTCACGCGGGCGATCACCTGATCCACTTCGACCAGGTGCTGGGCGACCGAATCCAGTTCCGAGCGGCGGGAAAGGATGCCCATGCTCGCGCCGAGCGGGCCGGCCTTCACGGCGCCGTCGGCTTCGACGACATACCCCTGCCGCGTGACAAACCGCCAGCCGATCGGGCCCGTGCGGTGCAGTTCGATCGCGTCGGCGAGCGTGTCAACGATGGCGGTCGTGCCGAGCAATTGTTCGGCGATGCCGCGATGTTCGTAATCGACCTTCAGCAGGTCCACCGCCAGCCGCACGCCCGCTTTCACGTCGGCCCAGGGATTTTCGCCGGGAGACGTTTGCCGCCGGTGCTCGGCGCTTCGGGCGACGAAGCTGACTCGGCCGCTGAGCGTCTTGAGCGCCTCGGGCGAAATCGCATCGAGCGATTCCACCACCAGCCATTGGTCGCGGCCATCAAGGGCGGCTTCGATCGCCTGGGCGTGCTCGACATCCACCCGCAGCAGATCCGCGACGATGCCCTGCACAAACGGGTACTTGGCGTCGCGCTCCTTCAGGATTTTTTTGACGGCCTCGCTGACGCCTTCCCGGCGGGCTTCCAGGTCTTGCAGCACTTTCTGCCGCGACAGCAGGCCCGATCGGTTTTCCTTCGCCGACCCGAGTTGCTCGGTGATGGTCTTGATCTGCTGCCCCAGCGCCGCCGCCGCCTGCTTGCGCGCGTCATGCTCGGCCTGGCGCTGGGCGACCTGCTGCAGCACCGCTTCGAGCTTCGCCTTCACATCGGCCAGCCGCGTTTCGGCGGCTTCGATGTCGGCATTCACCTGGGCGCGCCGCTCATTCTGCCGCTGCTGCTGATGGGCGATGTTCTTGCGCTCAATTTCAATCGAAGCCAGCCGACTGTTCACCTGGCTGAGCCGGCGCATCAGGTCGAGCACGGCCTGCTTGTTTTTCTCGATCTGGTTGATCAGGTCGTTCAGCTTCAACTGATCGTCTTTGAAGGCCTGCTGCTTCGACTCGATCTCGGCCCGCTTGGCATTCAGTTCGGCGGTGAGTTGTTCGAACTTTTGCGCTTCGATTTGCAGCTGCTCATCGACATGCGTCCGACGTTCCAAAGCGGCCGCGTGGTCGCGCTCGACGTGCTGAAGTTGCTCGGCGATCTGCTTGAGCTGCTGATCGGCGAAGTTCTGCTTCTGGTGCGCCGCCCGCACGGCCGCCTGCGCTTCGACCAGCTCATGCTCGGCGCGTTGCTTGCTTTGGGCGGTGACGTCCCCCTGCTCCCGCGCGCCGGCTAATTCGTTCTGGCGCTTTGCGAGGTCGCCCGAGACGTCGTCCACGCGGAAGTTGGTTTCGTCCACATCGGCGGCGATTCGAGTGAGATCGCCGTGCAGGCGGTGATATTCCTGCAGGCTGTAGCCCAGTCGCAATTCGTTCAGCCGGACACTCAGTTCCTGGTAATTGCGCGCCTTGCCCGCCTGCACCTTCACGCCCCGCAGGCGGCGATCCACTTCCTGCGTGACATCGTTCACGCGGAGCAGGTTTTGATCGACTTTTTCCAGCTTCCGCTGGGCTTCTTTCTTTTTGACCTTAAACCGCGAGATGCCGGCCGCTTCTTCGAAGATGACGCGGCGTTGGGTGGGATTGCTTTCCAGCAACTGCGAGACCCGCCCCTGCTCGATCACGCTGTAGGCATCCACGCCCACGCCGGTGTCGAGGAACAGGTCGCGGATGTCTTTCAACCGCGCCGATTTGCCGGCCAGCGTGTATTCGCTGGTGCCGTCGCGGTAGAGCCGGCGTCCGACGGCGACTTCGTCGACATTCAGGTTCAGGACGCGCTTTCCCTCGGCGTCGACAGGATTTTCAAACACGAGGATGACTTCGGCCATGCCGGCGGGCTTGCGCTGGCTGGAGCCGTTGAAGACTACGTCCAGCATGGCGTCGCCGCGCAGGCTTTTGGCGGATTGTTCGCCGAGCACCCATTTCACCGCATCGACGACATTGCTCTTGCCGCACCCGTTCGGGCCGACGATGCACGTCACCGGCTGGTCGAAGAGAAACTCCGTCCGGTCGGCGAACGATTTGAAACCGTGCAAAACGAGCTTGCGAAGACGCATGGGTTGCGGTCCTCCATGACCAAAAGGGGCTGAAAACCACCACCGGTGGTGCTGTTCAACCCGCATCAAACCAGTTTTTCGCGGCGCACGCAACGATTATCGGACATTGCGACACGTTTCGGGCAAGAAAAATCTGGCGAGTTGGGGGGCCGATGACGCTTCTGCTGCGCTCGGCGGCCGGCGTGCGGAGCCGTTGGTAGACATTTTTCAAAAACGCGGTATCTTCGCCCTGTTGCGCATTCGCCGGCCCCAACCAACCGCCCGGCCGGTGCGGATTGCAGTCATCATGGATACGGTGCAGGTTCTTTCTGTCGCGCGGGGTGATGCCCCGGCCGACTTCGTGTTGCGCAACGCGCGAGCGCTCAATGTCTTCACCGGTGACATCGAATCGTGCGACATCGCCCTGGTCGGCGACCGCATCGCCGGTCTGGGCGCGGGCTACGAGGGACGCGAACAGGTGGACCTCCGCGGCGGATACGTCGCGCCGGGCCTGATCGATGCCCATGTGCATATCGAAAGTTCCCTCTGCACGCCGCCCGAATTCGCCCGGGCTGTTTCGCCCCGCGGCGTGACCACGGTCATCACCGATCCGCACGAAATCGCCAATGTGTGCGGCACGGCGGGCGTCGGCTACATGATCCGCGCCAGCCGCGACCTGCCGATCGACGTCCGGGTGATGGCCCCCAGTTGCGTGCCGGCGACGCACCTCGCCACGGCCGGCGCGTGCCTGGAAGCCGGAGAATTAACCTCGCTCAAAGATGCTTACCTGGCGATTCACGGGCTGGCCGAGGTCATGAATTTTCCCGGCGTGATTCACGGCGCCGCACCGGTGCTGAGCAAGATCGCCGCCTTCGCGGGCATGCCGATCGATGGGCATTGTCCCGGCGTGCGGGGCAAGGCGTTGAACGCCTACGTGGCGGCCGGCATCATGTCGGATCACGAATCCGTCGACCTCGACGAAGCCCGCGAAAAGCTCGCGCGCGGCCTGTACGTGCTCATCCGCGAAGCCACCAACGCCCGCAATCTGCACGCCCTGCTCCCGCTGGTGACGCCCCGGACGCTGCGTCGCATCTGCTTCTGCACCGACGACCGTGTGCCGGCCGACCTGCTGAGCACGGGCGGCATCGATCACATGGTTCGCGAAGCCATCGCGTTCGGCATCGCGCCGGTCGACGCGTTCTGCCTGGCGACATTGAACACCGCCGAATATTTCGGGCTGAACGATCGCGGGGCGATTGCCCCCGGAAGGCTCGCCGACCTGATGGTGTTCGACGATTTGCAGCAGCCGCGGGCTCGGCAAGTCTACAAGAGCGGCCGGCTCGTGAGCGAGGACGGCATCGCCCCGCCGGCCCCGCCCGCGCGCGAGCGGCCCGATGCGGTCACGTCGCGGTGCGAGATCGAAGTCGACGAAGCCGCCTTCCACATCAAGCCGGTTTCAACACGGGTGCGCGTCATCGGCGCCCATGACGGGCAACTGGTGACCGACGCCCGGGAAGCGACCGTCCCCGTCTGCCAGGGATCGCTTTGCGCCGATCCGTCGCAAGACATCTTGAAGATGGCGGTGCTCGAGCGGCATTGCGGCACGGGCCAGGTCGGGCTGGGCTTCATTCAGGGGTTCGGCCTGAAGCGCGGCGCGATCGCCGGCACGGTGGCGCACGATCACCACAACCTGGTCGTCATCGGCTGCGACGATCGCTCCATGCTCACGGCCGCCCGCACGATCGCCGACATGGGGGGCGGGCTCTGCGTGGTGGACGGCAGCGCCGTGCTGGCGCGACTGGCGCTCCCGGTGGCCGGCTTGATGAGCGAGGCGCCGATCGAAGCCGTCCGCGATCAATATGCACAATTGCTCCGAAGCAGCCGCGACCTCGGCACGACGCTCGCTGATGCGTTCATGGCCATGAGTTTCATGGCGTTGGAAGTGATTCCGTCCCTCAAGCTCACCGATCGCGGGCTGGTGGACGTGAACACGTTTGAGTTGGTCAGTTTGTACGTTCAGGAGGAGGCGTCGACGAGGGTTCGTCCGGGCGCTTGAATTGCATTGAGCGCCCGTTGCCCCCGCGGCCGCCGGAAGGAAAAGAATGCGACCTCATCATGCCCTGGTTCACAGCCGCACGCGCGTGACGCCGCGCTACGCGCTCATGCCGCTGGAAGGCTTCCCGTTTTCGCGCCTGCCAAGCTGGCCGGATGCGCAAATCCGCGTGCTCGCCTCGCCGGCGCTGGGGGCGAAGTTCGTTCAATACCAGATCGATTTGCCCGCGGGGTCGCACGGCGGCTTCGATGCGCAGGATGAGATCGAAACGTTTTTCTACGTGCTGAGCGGCCGGGGCGCGTTCGACGATGGCGCGCGGCCGCTCGACGCCGGCGCGTTCGGCCTGCTGCCGCCGGGGCAAGCCGCCCGGTTCAGCGCCGATCAGCCGATGTCCCTGCTGATCCTGCAGAAGCGCTACCAGCCGGCCGTCGGCATTCCGCTGTTCGCGCCGTGGTTCGGCCATGAGAAGGACGTCCTGGCGACCGCCTGGGCGGACACCGACCAGATCCAATTGAAGCTGCTCATCCCCGACGACCTGCAATACGACCTGGCGATGAACATCTTCAGCTTCACGCCCGGATACGGCCTGCCGATCGTCGAAACGCACGTGATGGAGCATGGCCTGCTCTTTCTGCAGGGCAAAGGCGTGTACCAACTCGGCGGCGAATGGATGGAAGTCGAAAAAGACGACTACATCTGGATGGGCCCGTACTGCCCGCAAAGCTTCTACGCGACCGGCAACACGCCGGCGCGATACATTTATTACAAGGACGTGAATCGAGAGATTGGTATGTGAGTTGATGGATTGAGGTGTTGATTAGTTGATCCGTGGCGGCTCTTGGATTCGATAGCTGCTCGGAGCGTCAAGCCGCCACAGATCAACAGATTAACGGATCAACAGATCAACCCATAAACAGATCAACCCATAAACAGATCAACCGATAAACCGGAGCAAAGCGACCCCATGACTGAAAAAATTTACCGTGACGACGATGTGAACTGGGATGTGCTCAAGGGCAAGACGATTGCCGTGATCGGGTACGGGATCCAGGGCAAGGCGCAGGCGGCCAACGCGCGTGACAGCGGGTTCACGATCATCATCGGCACCGGCAGCAGCGCCGCCGACGCCAAGGCCGACGGGTTTGAGGCGTACGGCATCGCCGACGCGGTCAAAAAGGCCGACATCCTGCTGATCGAACTGGCCGACCCCGTGCAGCCGACGATCTACAAGAACGAGATCGCCCCGCACTTGCGCAAGGGGCAAACCCTCTGCTTTTGTCACGGCTTCAGCGTGCTGTACGGACAGATCACGCCGCCGAAGGACGTGAACACGGTGCTGTTCGTGCCGAATGCGCCGGGCAAATTCGTGCGCGAGAAGTATCTGAAAGGCGAGGGCGTTTACGGCTGCGTGGGCGTGGATCATGACGCCACGGGCGACGCGCGCGAGATCGCCTTTGCGATCAGCAAGGCCGTCGGATCAACACGGGCCGGCGTCGTGGAGATGTCGTTCCAGCACGAGACCGAAGGGGACAACTTCGAAGAGCAGATCCTCTACGGCGGTGCGATCGCGCTGATGCGCGCGTGCTTCAATACGATGGTCGACAACGGCTACCCGCCGAGCTTCGCCTACGCCAAGGCGATCCGCAGCCTGCGCAGCGTGATCGACGTGATGGATGAAGTGGGCATCGAAGAATACATCAGCCGGCGCAGCAGCCGCACGTGCGAATACGCCGTGCGCACGCGCGGGCCGCGCGTGATCAATGAGGCGGAGATTCGCAAGATTTTCGCCGAGACCGAGCGCGGCGAGTTTGCGAAAGAATGGATGAACGAGTTTGCCTTGGGCATGCCCCAGCTGCACCGCATGCGGCGCACGTGGGCCGAAAGCACCATGGAGAAAACCGGCCGCGAATGGCGGGAAAAATTTGGGAAGTAAGGAATGTTGAGGGATTCAATCGTGCAGCGGTGGAATCGTTCTTCACCGCTGCGACGGCTTAACCCTTCACCCCGGCACTATGGACATCAACGCACAACGCATTTTGGCCGACCTGGACCTGATCGCCGGCATCACTGAGACGCCCGGCCAGGGGAGCAGCCGGCCGACCTTCACGCCGCAGTGGGCCGAAGCGCGCGATTACGTCATCGCCCAGGCGAAGGCCGCCGGGTGTGAGCACGTCATCGACGTGTGCGGCAATGTCCATATCCGCCAGGCGACCTTCGGCTGGGAACAGCCCGCGTGGCTGAGCGGATCGCACATCGATTCGGTCCCAAACGGAGGCAAGTTCGACGGCGTGACCGGGATCGTCGTTCCGCTGGAACTTTTTCGCGCGGCCCACGAAGCGCGGCGCGTGCTTCCGCTGGAACTGGTGATCTTTGCCGAGGAAGAAGGGACGACCTTCAACCTGGGCATGCTCGGCAGCCGGGCGTGGGCGGGAACGCTGTCGATGAATGAGCTGGCGAAACTGAAAAACCGCGACGGCATCTCGCCGCTGGACGCCGGCCGGCCGTACGGGGTGGTGGCGGACCAGATCGGTCGGCAGACGATCGATCCGACGCGGTACCGGGGCCTGATTGAAGTGCACGTCGAGCAAGGGCCGGCCATGTGGGAAACCCATGTGCCTGTGGCGATCGTGGAAGCCATCAACGGCCGGCGGCAGATGCGTTGCACGATCCACGGCGTCGCCAACCATGCCGGCAGCACGCCCATGACGTATCGCCGCGACGCCTTGAGCGCAGCGGCCGAGATCATCGTGGGGCTGGAGCGGCTGCCGGCCATGCTCTCGCCGGCCGCCGTGCTGACCGTGGGCCGGATCGAGGTCAAGCCCAACGCGTTGAACGTGATCCCGGGCCAAGTCACGTTCACGATCGATTTTCGAAGCCCCAGCAACACGCACCTGGAGGCCGGCGCCAAGACGATCCGCCAGGCGATCGCCGCGATCGTCAGCCGCCGCAACCTGACCGCCGATCTGAGCGAAACCGAAGTGCTGCCGGCGGTGACGCTGGATGCGGGCGTGGTGAGCGCGCTGCGCGAAGCCGCGGAGCGCGCGGGGCTGACCGTGGGGCAGACGTCGTCCGGCGCTTTGCACGACGCGGCGATACTCGCCCCGCTGCTGCCGACGGCGATGGTGTTTGTCGCATCGAAAGACGGCATCAGCCACAACCCGGGCGAGTTCAGCCGGATCGAAGACATCGCCCAATCCGCCCGACTGCTGGCGGAGGTGGTGACGGCATGACGCTGGATGAACTCAACGCCCTGCCGCACGATGAATTCGTCACCCGCATCGGGCCGGTCTTCGAACATTCCCCGTGGATCGCCGAGCGGACGCGGGGCCCGTTCGTGAGCGTGGACGATCTGCACGCTCGACTGTGCGACACCGTCCGCCGGGCGAGCGAAGCGGAGCAGTTGTCGCTGATCCGGGCACACCCGGATTTGGTCGGCAAGCTGGCGCGCGAGGGACGGCTCACGCGCGAATCCACCGCCGAGCAGGCGGCCGCCGGCTTGCAGGGGCTGAGCACGCAGGAAGTGCACCTTTTTGAAACCTGCAACGCGGCCTATCGCGAAAAATTCGGCTTCCCGTTCGTGATTTGCGCGAGAGAAAACAAGAAGGATGCGATCCTGGCGGCGTTTCCGGTGCGGCTGGAACATGAACCGGCGGAAGAAGTGCGGACCGCCCTGGCGGAAATTTTCAAGATCGCCCGGTTGCGGCTGATCGACCTGATCCCTCCGCAATCGTGACCGACTGATGCGAGAAAGACTATGACGTTTGAACTGACCCAGAATTCGTACGGCAAATCCGAAGTTCGGCTCACGAAAATCGTGCGTGAGGGCGCGCTGCATCGCGTGTTTGAAATCACGGCGGCCATCCAGTTGGAAGGCGCTTTTGAGGCGGCCTACACCGAGGGGGACAATCGCAGCGTGATCGCCACCGACACGATCAAGAACACCGTCTACGTCGTCGGCAAGGAAAACGACTTCAAGACGATCGAGCAGCTGGCGACGCTTTTGTGCCGGCATTTCCTGAAGACGTATGCGCACGTGTCGGCGGTGAAGGTGGAGCTCTCGCAGGCGAATTGGCAGCGGATCGTGGTTGACGGGCGGCCGCATGATCACGCCTTCACCAACGGCGGCACGCACCGCCGCATCTGCCGGGCCGTGATGGATGGGGCGAATGCCGATCCTGCGTTGCTGGGCGGCATCCACGAACTGCGGGTGCTGAAATCGACCGCGTCGGAATGGCAGAACTTTCACAGCGACCGCTATCGCATGCTCAAAGACACGGCCGAGCGCATTTTGGCATCGAAGATCAACGCGACGTGGACGTACAACACGCCCGCGCCCGACGGCGACGCCGCCTTTGAAGCTGTCAGCGAAGCGATGCTCCGCGTGTTCGCCACCACGCACAGCCGCGGCGCGCAGGAAACGCTCCTGGGCATGGGCCGGGCGGCGTTGGAAGCGTGTCCGAGCATCGATTCGATCCATCTGGAGTTGCCGAATCTTCACCATATTCCGTTTAACCTGGAGCCGTTCGGATTGAAGTTCGAGAACGACATTTACGTCGGCACAAGCGATCCGTACGGGCTGATCACCGGGACCGTGAGCCGGGGGAATCTCTGATGGGCCGGCTCACCACACACGTGCTGGACACCGCGAACGGCCGACCCGCGGGCGGCATGCGGGTGACGCTGCATCGCCGGGCGAACGATCACTGGGTGCAGGCGGCCGACGTTTGCACCAATGCGGACGGGCGCTGCGACCAGCCGCTGCTGCAAGGCGAATCGCTCGTCGCCGGCGATTACCGGCTGACGTTTTTCGTCGGCGCGTATTTCGCCCGGCTCGGCGCCGCCGGCGCGGGGGAGTTTCTGGGCGAGGTGCCGATCGATTTTCGTGTCGCCGACGCGGCGGCGCATTACCACGTGCCGTTGCTCTGTTCGCCGTGGGCGTATTCGACGTATCGGGGGAGTTGAGGTGTGCTGTGATTGACGTGTTGATTCGAGGCGGCACCCTGGTGTTCGACGACCGCGCAGGGCCGGGCGATCTGGCGATCGACGGCGGGCGGATTGTCGATGTGGGCGAGAGCATAGCGGGATTGGCGCGTGAGGTGGTCGATGCCGCGGGATTGCACGTGTTCGCCGGCGTGATCGATCCGCACGTGCATTTCAACGAGCCCGGCCGGAGCGACTGGGAAGGAATCGCCACGGGCTCCAGCGCCCTGGCCGCGGGGGGTGGGACGTGTTTTTTCGACATGCCCCTCAACAGCGATCCGCCGGTGTTGAGCGGGCATGAGTTTGACGCCAAGCGGCTCGCGGCCGAGGGCGCGAGCGTGACGGATTTTGCGCTCTGGGGCGGACTGACGCCGGACAACCTGGATCATCTTGATGAACTCGCCGACCGGGGCGTGATCGGGTTCAAGGCGTTCATGTCCAACAGCGGCATCGCCGAGTTTCAGAACGTGGATGATTACACGCTGTATCGGGGAATGCGGATCGCGGCGAAGCACGGGCTGATCGTGGCGGTGCATGCCGAGAGCGACGCGCTGACTGCAGGCCTGGCGCGGGAGGCGATGGCGGCGGGCAAGACCTCGATGGCGGATTATTTGGCGTCGCGGCCGGGGTTTGTGGAGCTGGAGGCGATCCGCCGGGCCATCACCATAGCCGAGGCCGCGGGGTGCGGCCTGCACGTCGTGCATGTCAGCACGTGGCAAGGCGCGATTGAAATTGCCGCTTCGGAGGCGGACGTCACCTGCGAAACCTGTCCGCATTACCTGCTCCTGAATTCCGACGACGCCATCGCGATCGGCCCCCGCGCCAAGTGCGCTCCGCCGATCCGCAGCAAGCCCGAGCGGGCGCGGCTGGTGGAGGAATTGAAATCGGGGGCGATCGATCTGGTCGGCTCCGATCACTCGCCCAGCCCCGCGTCGATGAAGCAAAGCGACAATGCGTTTGAAAACTGGGGCGGGATCGCCGGCGTACAATCGACGTTGCCGGCCCTGGTGACGCTGGGCGTGCAGCCCGTGACGATCGGCAAGCTCACCGCCGGCCACGTCGCGAAGCGATTCGGCATCACGGACAAGGGCACGCTCGCTCCCGGTAAGGATGCGGACGTGTGCCTGGTCGATCTGACGGCATCCTACACATTGATGCAGGACGACTTGCTCGATCGCCACAAACTGAGCCCGTATGTCGGCCGGCCGTTTCGGGGGCGGGTTCGCCAGACCTTCGTGCGGGGGCGGCGGGTGTTTAATGAGGGCGCGATTTGCTCGCCGCCGATGGGCCAGCTCGTGCGGCCGCGGGTGATGTGAACGGCCGGAGCCGACAGGATGGAATGTGAAGCCTATGCGTGATTACCTCGTCATCCACATCAACGGCCAGCCGCATCGCGTGAGCGGCGCGGACGCCTGGCTGCCGTTGACCGATTTTCTGCGATTGCGCCTGCGGCTCACCGGCACGAAGGTCGTTTGCGCCGAGGGCGATTGCGGCTCCTGCACGATCAGCCTGGGCAAGCCGACCGCCGACCGCATCGACTACACCACCGTTTGCGGCTGCATCCAGCGGATGTTTCAGCTCGACGGGATGCACGTGGTCACCGTCGAAGGATTGGCCTACGACGGCGGGCTGAACCCGGTGCAGTCGGCGATGACTCAATGCAACGGCGCGCAGTGCGGCTATTGCACGCCCGGGTTCGTCGTCACGCTGCACCAACTGCTGCAGGACGGCGCCAAGGACCCGTGCCACGTGCGCCGAAAGCTGACGGGCAATCTCTGCCGCTGCACCGGCTACGACGCGATCCTGGACGCCGCCCGGCAGACGGATGTATCGACGCTGCGCCCGCTGAATCAGCTTTATCCGGACGCCGCGCTCCTTCCCGCGCTCAACGCGCTGGCCGGCGAAGAAGTGTTGCTGCAGCACGAGCACCGCACGTTTTTCAAACCCGCGTCGATCGATTCGGCGGTGGCGTTTCGCAAGAACAATCCCGGCGCGCTGCTGATCGCCGGGGGAACGGACCTGGGCGTGGTGATGAACAAGCGGAAGATCGATCCGCCGCTGCTCATCAGCACGGCGGCGCTGCCGGCGTTTGGCGGGGTGGCGATCAACGGGGGCCAACTCATCGCGGGCGGCGGCGCGACGCACGATGCTGTCCAGCGGGCGCTGGCGGCGGCGATCCCGGCGTATGCGGAGTACCTGGAGTGGTTCGGCTCGCCCCAGATTCGACAGGCCGGCACGCTCGCGGGAAACCTGGCCACAGGCTCGCCCATCGGCGACTCGCTGCCCCCCCTGTGCGTGCTCAACGCCAGCCTCGAACTCACCGGCCCGACCGGCGCACGGCGCGTGAACCTCAATGAATTCTACACCGGCTATCGCACATCGGTGATGCGCGACGATGAGTTGATCACGCGCGTGTTCATCCCGATCCCCGCCGCCGATGAGACGTTGAAGCTCTACAAAATTTCGAAGCGCAAAGACCTGGACATCAGCACGTTCAGTGCCGCCATCTGGATGCGATGTGCGGGCGGGACGATCGACGACATCCGGATCGCATTCGGGGGCGTCGGCCCGACGGTGGTGCGGCTGGCGAAGACCGAAGCGTTCCTGCGCGGCAAGCCCTTTGCGGCCGAGACGTTTGACGACGCTCAGTCCGTGGTGCTGGGTGAGATCACCCCCATCTCCGATGTGCGCGGGTCGGCCGATTATCGCAATCTGCTGGGGGGCAACATCCTCAGACGCATGCACGCGGAACTGTGCGAAGGGAGCCTGGCATGAGCTACGTCGGCCAAAGCATTCCGCA
>JBQCCH010000640.1:0-2998 GCA_051962375.1 Tepidisphaeraceae bacterium | reverse complement strand
ACGGCGCGTGGATCAGGATTGGATGACGAGCATCGTCCGGTCATCGGTTGGGGGAATGCGATGGGTAAAGGTTTCGACGGCGGCGACGGTGGCATCGATCATGGCGCGGGCCGACGGGAGCGGCGGGCGCAGGACGGCATCGAGCCGATCGGTCCCGAACAGATCGCCGGCGGGATTGCGGGCTTCGGTGATGCCGTCGGTGTAAAGCACGATGGTGTCGCCGGGATCGAGTTGCTGGGTGCTGTCGGCGTAGCGTTCCTGGGGATCGATGCCTAGGGGGAGATTGGTAGAGCCTTCAATGATCCCGCTGGGTCCGCCGTGCGGGCGCTTGAGCCGCGGCGGATTGTGGCCGGCGTTGGCGAAGGTGAGCAAGCGCGTGTGCGGGTTGTAGATCCCGTAAAACGCGGTGACGAAGGTGCCGCCCCCCTGGGTGTAGCGGGCGCACAGGTGCTTGTTGATGAAATTCAGGAGCCGGCTCGGGGGGCAGGGCTCGCCGTGGTGGGTGTGGGCGATGGAATGGGTGACGGCCATCATGACGGCGGCGGGCGTGCCGTGGCCGGAGACGTCGGCGATGAGGATGCCGAGATGGCCGTCGGGGAGTTCGAAAAAATCGTAGTAGTCGCCGCCGGCGTGGAGCGAGGTCTGGTAGTAGGCGGCGATGTCGAGGCCGGGAATTTTCGGAAGCTCGGCCGGCAGGAGGGATCGCTGGATGTCGGCGACGACCTTGAGCTCATTTTCGATTCGTCCGTACGCCCGCTGCAATTCACCGGCCAGCACCAGGCTCGCAGTGGCGCGGCCGAAAAGATTGCTGAGCCAGACGTGCTCGGGCAGGAATTCATCGGAAAAGCCGCCGGGATCGCGGCGGCCGACCAGGACCATGTTCAGCGCGGCGCCGCTGTCGAACAGGGGGATGGCGGTCAGAGACCGAAGGCCGCCCAGAAATTTGGCCGCGGGATCGGCCGGATCGACATTGAAATCATTGAGGACGACGGCTTTTTCACCGTAGACGAGTTCGGTGAGGATGCCCCCTTCGATGATGGGGAGCCGGCCGCTCTGGGTCCAGGGGTTGAGGGAATGATCGAAAAGATTGCTGCGGGTGACGCGGACTTGCGGATGCTCAAGGCCGCGACGGCTGAGGGACATGCGGACGTCGGCGACGAAGACTTCGCCCATGCGTCGGCCGTAAAAATCGACGAGATTTTCCGGGTCGGTCTGCTGGGACATCTCCCGCATCATCTGCATGACAAAGGGCAACCGCTCGGCCGGGGATTGACGAAACCAGGCGAGGGACGGGGCATCGGCCCGGGAGACGGCGGGAGTGAGATCGCTGGGCATGATGACTCATGATAGTGCGACGCAGGATTGACGCACCCCCGCGCACTGGCAATCGCGACCGGCCCATTTACAATTCGACCTATATGGCAACCCCAGTGACCGTTCCCAACCTCGGCGATTCTGTAACCCAAGCGACCCTGCTGCGATGGCACAAGCCGGACGGGCAGGCGGTAGCGCAGGATGAGCCGCTGATCGAACTGGAGACGGACAAGGCGAATGTGGACGTGCCGGCGCCTGAGGCGGGTGTTTTCACCCGGGCGGCGGGATTGGCGGACGGCGCGGTGGTGAAGGTGGGACAAGTGATCGGCTCGATCGATGCGAACGGCAAGGCCGCCGCTCCGAAAGCCGAATCGAAGCCCGAGGCAAAAGCCGAAGCCAAGCCCGAAGCGAAAGCCGCCGCCAAGGCCGAGGCGCCGATCACGGATGAAAAAGCCGCGGTCACCGAAGACCTGTCGCCGGCGGTGCGGCGGATGATCGAAGAGCACCAGCTCGACCCGCGCAAGATCACGCCCACCGGTCCGGGCAAGCGGTTGACGAAGGAAGACGTCATCAAGTACCTGGAGGCGACCGCCCCCAGCGTGCAAGGCGCCAAAGCGTCGACGGATGTCGACCCGAACGAGGCGGCCACGACCGTCGCCAAACCGGCGACCTCGTCGGCGAACGCGGGCGTGACCCGCACGCCGATGAGCAAGATCCGCAAGCGCATCGCCGAGAACCTGATCCGCGCCCAGCAGACGGCCGCGATCCTCACGACGTTCAACGAAGTCGACCTGTCGCAGGTCATGGCGCTGCGGTCGAAGTACAAGGAAAAATTCGAGAAGAAAAACGGAATCGGCCTGGGATTCATGAGCTTCTTCGCCAAGGCCGTCTGCATGGCGCTGAAGGAATTTCCGCGGGTGAACGGGCAGATCGATGGGGACGATGTGCTGACGTACGACTACGTGAATCTGGGCATCGCCGTCAGCACCGAGCGTGGGCTGGCGGTGCCGGTGCTGCGGAATGCGGACAAGATGTCGTTCGGCAAGATCGAAAGCGAAATCAAGCGGCTGGCGGGCGCCGTGCGTGACGGCAAACTGGGGCTGCAGGAGCTGTCGGGCGGCACGTTCACGATCACGAACGGCGGCGTGTTCGGCAGCCTGTTGAGCACGCCGATCATCAATCCGCCGCAATCCGGCATCCTGGGGATGCACAGCATCCAGCAGCGCCCGATCGCCGTCGACGGTCAAGTCGTGATCCGGCCGATGATGTACATCGCCCTGAGCTATGACCACCGACTGGTGGACGGCCGCGAGAGCGTGACGTTCCTGGTGCGGATCAAGGAACTGCTCGAAGACCCGAGCCGACTGCTGCTTGAGGTGTAAGCGCGGCGGATTCGTCCGCAACGCTGGAACAGCAAAATGAGGCTCGGCCCGATGATTCGATGGGCCGAGCCTCATGTTTTGATCAGGTCAGTGCCGGCTGATGCGCCGTTCGGCGGTCAGACGGCCTGGGGTCAGGCAGTCAGCAGTCAGACGGCCCGGGATCAGACGGCCCGGGATCAGACAGTCTGGCGGTTGCTGACGACGACATCGGGGTTCACCGACGCGCTCAGCGACGGCCGATCCGCAAACGCGGCGTCGACGCTCGCACGGGCGGTGTCCATCGTGGGGTAGCGCACTTCGCG
>JBQCCH010000639.1:0-14725 GCA_051962375.1 Tepidisphaeraceae bacterium | reverse complement strand
ACGACCCGATCCGCTACCTGCAGGACGCGGGCGAGGCAGACCCGGCGTGGCGGAACAATGTGGAGCAGTGCTGCGGGGTGAATAAGAATGAGCCGTTTGACCGGGCGATGAAGGAATTGGCGCCGGCGGCCTGGCTGCGTGGGATTCGCCGCGACCAGGCGGATACGCGCAAAAGTCGAAAAATCGTCGAATGGAGCACGCGGAACGGCTGCTACGCGATCAGCCCGCTGCTTCCCTGGACGGGTCGGGAGATCGGCACGTACATGAAAGCGCACGATCTGCCGTATCACCCGTTGGTGGAGCAGGGTTACCTGTCGATTGGGTGCAATCCGCTGAGTTGCACCCGGCCGGTGCAGTTGGGGGAAGACCCGCGCGCGGGCCGATGGTCAGGGCAAAGCAAAACCGAGTGCGGGCTGCATGTCGATCACACGGTCGAGCCGAATTCGTAAATCGCCGCCGGCGAGGCACGAGGGGGGCTGGTGCGGTGGGGACCGGAGCGGTTGGGGCCGGTAGACTGAGGTTGGACCGGCTGCGGTGCGACCTTGACGGCGATCCGATGCCGTTCGATACTCGTAGATTCGAATGATGACCGGTCGTCTGATCATCCTGCTTGTTGTGATGGCCTCCCTGGTGGCGAGCGGTCGCCCCGCGGTGGGCGGTCCGGAATCTGCGGTGACGCAGGAACTGGCGGGCCGATCGTGGACGGAGCGGCTGAGCGTGGGGCGGTCGCTGAGCCGGATCGGGTTGCTGCAGCGCGTGACGCTGCGGGTGCCCTCGCCCCGGCTCGCCAGCGACGCAGACCACTCGACGCGCTCTCCGCGGCCCGTGGTCGCCGACGCCTTTCGCTTTTGCCTGCCCCCGCCGCTCGCCTGAGCGTCTGCATCGCACTCGGAGCGGCACGCACGCGTGCCCGGATCATTCAATCGGCGCGCCGCGGCGCGTCCAGCACTTCAGCCCCCGGAACATTCATGTTTGGAAGCACTCTCACCAAAGTTTTTGGCTCGCGCAATGACCGCCTCGTGAAGCGGTATCGCAAGCTCGTCGCGCAGGTCAATGCATTCGAGAAGAACGTCATCCCTCTGACGGATGATCAACTGCGATCGCGCACCAGCGAGCTGCGGGACCAGCTCCGGCATAAGAAGATCAAGATGTCGGACGTATTGCCCGAGGCGCTGGCGATCGTCCGCGAGGCGATGGACCGCAACATCGGCATTCGGCAGATTTTCAATCCCGAGAACAATTTCAATCCCGAGTTACTGAAGGGGGATGAAGCCTTCAACGCGTTCGCGGAGATCGAAGACAAGCTGATCCAGGGCGTGGCGAACTGGCAGACGGTGCCGATCCCGCCGTCGATCTACAAGGCCGTCAAGGATTTGTATCCGGACTCGCGTCCGCCGTTCCGGGCGCGGTGTTTTGACGTGCAGCTCATCGGCGGGCTGGTGATGTACGAGAACAAGATCGCCGAAATGGCGACCGGTGAAGGCAAAACCTTCGTCGCGCCCCTGGCGTGCTTTTTGCGGTCGCTGGAAGGGTATCGCTGCCACGTGGTGACGGTGAATGACTACCTGGTTCGCCGCGATGCGACGTGGATCATGCCGGCCTTTGCGGCACTGGGGCTTTCGGTCGGGTTCGTGCAGCAGGACATGGACCCGGGCGGCGACACGCGTCGGCGGATGTATGAGTGCGACGTGACGTACGGCACCAACAGCGAATTTGGTTTCGATTACCTGCGTGACAACATGAAGGAACGGGCCGACCTGCAGGTGCAGGGGCCGCTCGATTTTGCGATCGTGGACGAGGTGGACTCGATCCTGATCGACGAAGCGCGCACGCCGCTGATCATTTCGGGCTCCGCGCAGGACGATCCGAAAAAGTACATGGCCGCCGACGCGGTGGCGCGGAAGGTGATCGAGCTCCACAAGCCGTACGCGGCCGTGGAGCAGGAGTGCGAGCACTGGAAGCGGGCGATCAAGGCTGCCCAGGGCGATGCCGACAAGGCGCGGACGAAGGAAGAAAAAGCCGCCATCGCCGCTCGCGAGAAAGAGGCCGTGCAGAAGTTGGCCGAAGCGGAATCGAAGAAGGAAGGCCTCGTTCAATATTACGAGGTGGAGCTGGACAAGAAGAGCGTGCACCTGACGCACGAAGGCATTGCTGCCGCGCAGGAGGCGGCGGGCGTGGGGAGCTTCTACGTCGGCGAAAACGTGGAATGGCCGCACCTGATGGAGCAGGCGATGCGGGCGCACGTGGTGTACGAGCGCGACCGGGACTATGTCGTTGAGCGCGGCACCGGGCCGCGCAGCACGGGCGAGCTGGAAGTTGTGATCGTCGACGAATACACCGGCCGAAAAATGGTCGGCCGTCAGTGGAGCGACGGGCTGCACCAGGCGACCGAAGCCAAGGAACGCGTCAAGATCAAGGAAGAGACGCAGACGCTGGCGACGATCACGCTGCAGAACTTCTTCAAGCTCTACAAATTCCTGGGCGGCATGACCGGCACCGCACAGACCGAGAGCGAAGAGTTCAACAAGATTTACAAGCTGGAAGTGGTCACGATCCCGACCAATCGCGAGCGGATCCGCAAGGATTACGACGACCGCGTCTACCGCACCGAGCCGGAAAAATGGGAGTCGATGATCGAAGAGATCAAACTCTATTCCGACGCGGGGCGGCCGGTGCTGGTGGGGACGACGAGCGTGGAGAAGAGCGAGCGCATCAGCAGCCAGCTGCAACGCAAGTACGGCATCAAGCACGAAGTGCTCAACGCCAAGCAGCACGAGCGCGAGGCGAACATTGTGGCCGTCGCGGGGCACACGCACATCAACGCTCACGGCGAGCGCGTCGGCAATGTAACGATCGCCACGAACATGGCCGGCCGTGGCACGGACATCAAGCTGGGGCCGGAGGCGTGGTTTGACGTGTCGTACGACGGGAAGCAGTGGACGCTGACCCAGCGGGGCACGAACAAAGTGAGCACGGTGGCGCCGGACAGCCCGCTGGTGAGCGTGTATGGATTGACGCCCTCCACGAAGGCGTGCGGCGGGCTGCACGTGATCGGCACGGAGCGGCACACCAGCCGCCGAATCGACAACCAGCTGCGCGGCCGATCGGGGCGGCAGGGCGATCCGGGGTCTTCGCGGTTCTATTGCTCGCTGCAGGACGACCTGCTCAAGATGTTCATGGGCGACTGGACGATCAACGTCTTCAAGCGCATCGGCATGGAGTACGGCGAAGCCATCGAAAGCAAGATGCTCACCAAAGGCATCATGCGGGCGCAGAAGAAAGTGGAAGAGCGCAACTTCCTGCAGCGGAAAAACCTGCTGGATTATGACGAAGTGATGGATACCCAACGCACGAGCTTCTACGGCATGAGGCAACAGGTGCTGGAAGGTCGGCACATTGACCGGGTCATCTGGATGATGATCGGGCAATCCATCGACGACGCCGTGAAGAAATACACGGTCGACGACTATGTGGCCGCCAACCTGGCGGAATGGGCTCGGACGCGGTTTGAAGTCACCATCGATCCGGAAGAACTTCGCGGCCTGCGGAAGTTTGAAGACATTGAGCATTACGTGCGTGCCCAGGCGCAGCTGGAAATCGACACGACCATCAGCCAGACCGTGGCCGAGTTTACGGGGGAAGATGCGGAGGATTCTTCGCAGTGGGACGTGAACAGCCTGCAGAAGCTGGCCGAGCGCAGCTATCACGTGAAGTTGTCGCCGTCGCAGATCCGGAAGATGTCGGCCAAGCAATTGGAAGACGTGCTGCGCGCCGGGGCGACGGAGTTCGTGAATTCGCAGGATTTGAGCGGCATTGAGCCGTACCTGGAGCCGAATTTTGCCGCCAAGGCGTTGTGCAATTGGGCGGAAGAAAAATTCGGCGTGAAGGTGGACGTGAACGACCTGATTTCGGATCCGGATCGTCACACCTTCAAGCCGGCCGCCGAGATCAGCCGGCTGATTAATACGCAGGCGCGCGAAGCGTACCGGCGTCGTGAACTGGAATACCCGATCGATCACATGCTGGGCATGGTCGGCAGCGCGGAGGTCGAGAAGATCGACAACCCGTACGCGGCCGATTACCTGCGGACGTGGTCGCACTTCAAGTTCAACCACGAATTGCCCCTGGAGCATATCCAGCAGACCCCGGTGCCGGTGATTCGGCAGGAACTGGTGGCACAGCAGCGGCTGTTCCTGGAGCAGGGGCAGCTTGAGAAAGACGTCGATGCCATTCTTGCGAAGGGCCCGGATCTGGACAAAGTGGCCGAAGCGTTCAATGAGCGCTTCGGGCAGCGCGTGACGGCAAAGGATCTGGATCCGGCGACGGCCGAATCGCGCAAGGGGACGAAGGAGATCGACGAAGATCGATCGGGCAGCGTCACCACGCGCGACATTCTCCTGCGGCGCGGCCGCGAGATTTTGCGTGATGAATTGACGCGGCTGGAGCAGTATGTGCTCATCAGCATCTTCGATCAGGCGTGGAAAGATCACCTGTATGCGATGGACGTGCTGAAGGGCGGCATCGGCCTGCAGGGTTTTGCGGAAAAAGACCCGCGGGTGGTGTTCAAGGCCGAAGGGTACAAGTACTTCGAGCAGATGCTGGAAGGCATCCGCGACAAGGTGACGGACCTGATTTTCCGGGTCCGCGTCGAAGGCAAGGAAGTCGCGGCGAAGAACGCCTACCAGGTGACCAGCGCGCAGCATCAAGTGAGCGACGCGTACGGAGTGGCCGAGAACACCGCGGAAACGGCTCAGGTGATCGGCGATGCGCCGGCGGCGAATCCGGAGTCGGCGGAACTGGTGACGAAGACGATCGTGCGCGAAGCGCCGAAAGTCGGGCGAAACGACCCATGCCCGTGCGGCAGCGGCAAGAAGTACAAGAACTGCTGCGGCGTCGTCGCCTGAGCACATCATCCTGAATGAGATGCGGCACCTTCGGGCTTTACTCGGCTCGAAGGTGTCGCTATTTCAGGGATATGACCGCTCTCGAAAACTCTCTTCCCGTCCCCAGGCGTCTTAGTAATCCGCGATTGCTGATGTTCGCGGTGTTGATCGGCATCGTCGGTGGGATCGTGGCCACGCTGTATTATCTTTTGCTTCAGGGCGTGATGCACGGCGTCTGGCTGAAGGTGGCGAAGCTGTCGCCGCTTTCGCTGCCGATCGAGCCGATGTGGCGGCCGAGCGTGATTGTGATCAGCACGGTGGGGGGATTGATCGTCGGGCTGCTCACGCGCTGGCTGGGCTCGGCGGGAGAAATCGCCAGCGTGGTGGACAACATTCACTTGCGGCACGGCCGAATTGATGTGCGGCAGACGCCGGCGATGACACTAACGAGCCTTGCCAGCATCAGTGCCGGCGGCAGCGCGGGGCCCGAAGCGCCGCTGGTGCAGATCATCGGCTCGTGCGCCAGCTGGCTGGGCGACCGGATGAAATTGGAAGGGAGCATCGTCCGCACCTTCACGTTTTGCGGGATGGGCGCGGCCCTTGGCGCTTTTTTCGGAGCGCCGCTGGGCGGGGCGTTGTTCGCGCTTGAGATTCCGCACCGCCGGGGGATGGAATATTACGAAGCGATGATCCCCGGGGTCGTTGCGGCGATGGCGGCGTTTCTCGTGTTTCGATCGATCGTGGGCTATGAGCACATCGTTTTCCATCTGCATGCCGGCAGCGAACTGACGCTGGCGGATGTGTGGTGGGGCATTGGTTTTGGCGTCGTTGGCGCGGCCGTGGCGATGCTGTTTGCCTGGATTTTCGCGGGGATCGGGCGGCTGACGCACCCCTGGGAGCATCGCCGCCCGGTTCTGCTTGCGACGCTGGGCGGCCTGGCGATCGGGTTGCTTGCCCAGGCATCGCCCAAGAGCCTGTTCTGGGGCGAATACCAGATCGATGCGATCATCAACAGCCCGGCCAAGCTGCTGGCGGCGCACACGGCGGTGCAGGCGGCGGGGCTGTTGGCGCTGTTGGCGATCGTGAAAATGATCGCCGTGGGGGCGACGCTGCACACCGGGTTCCGCGGGGGCTTTATCTTCCCGTTGATGTTCGTGGGCGCGTGCGTGGGGACGGCGATCGGCATTGCATTTCCGCAGGTGCCGATGGCGGTCGCGATCGTCGGGATGATGGCGGCCGTGAATGTGGCGGTGACGAAAACGCCGATCAGCACCAGCGTCATCCTGGTGACGCTCACCGGCACGAGCATGATGCCGGTGGTGATTGCCGCGAGCCTGGTGAGCCTGCTGCTGACGACGCGACTGAACCTGATTCAGACCCAGCGCGAGCGGGGAGAGAGGGAAGCGCCCGCACCGACGGACGAATCCTCGTCAATCGATCTTCACCGCGTGGCGACCGCGTGAGCGGTGCTCGACGTGAGCCGGCAAAAAGAAGCCGCCCTCTTTGGTGTATTGCCAAATGAGGGCGGCTTGTGTTTTGGAGTCGACTCTCAAGACGCCAGCCGTTCGCGCTCAGTCGGCCGGGCTGGTCGTGGCGATCACGTCGATCGCACCGCGCACCTTTTGGCCGACGGCGACTTTGACGATGGGGTTCAGGGTTTTGGGGATGGTGAGTTCGGTGCGTGAGCCGAACTTGATCATGCCGATGCGTTGGCCGCGGGTGAGGGGGGCGCCTTCGACGGCGGTGCAGACGATGCGCCGCGCGATCAGACCGACGATTTGCTTCACGACGGCGACAGGGACGCCGTTCGCATCGCCGATGACGATGGTGTTGGATTCATTGTCGCTCGAGGCGGCCGAGTGGTGCATGGCATTGATGAACTTGCCTTCTTTGTAGATCGTCTTCAGCACTTTGCCCTCGCAGGGGCTGCGGTTGACGTGGACATTGAAGACCGAGAGGAAGATGCCGACGCGAAGGGCGGGGCCGCCGATGAGATCGTCGTTTTCGATCTCGGTGATGTCGCTGACGACGCCGTCCGCGGGGGAGACGTACAGATGCGGATCGGCCGGGACGGGGCGTTCCGGATCGCGGAAGAAGGCGATGAGCCAAGTCCAGACCGGCAGCACCAGCACCGGCAGCCAGGGGTTGATGTACCCGAGCCCGGCGGCCAGCACCACAAGGGCGACCGTGCCCAGGATCATTTCCCACATTCCGTGTCGCGTCAGAGGCATTTGGTCGACACTAGATTGCGGTGGGTGGCCTGTCAATGAATCGACGCGGCGGTTTGAATCGGCTAAAAATGAAGCGAACCCACTATGTCCACACACACTGAAGCACCTACGGTTCGATTCGGTATTGTCGGCTGCGGCGCGATCGGCCCGACGCACGCCGGGGCGCTGAAGCAACTGCCCGGGTTGGCGGAGCTGGTGGCGGTGGCGGACGTGTTGCCGGAACGGGCGAAGAAGGTAGCCGATCAGTTTGGCGTGCCGAACATTTATCGGCATTCGGACGAGATGCTGGCGGATGCGTCGATCGATGCGGTGATTTTTGCCACGCCCTCGGGGCAACATGCGGAGAGCGCCGTGCAGGCGATGCGGGCCGGCAAGCATGTGATCGTTGAAAAGCCGATGGATGTGTCGCTGGAAGCGTGCGACCGGATGATCGCCGCCGAGCAGGAGACGGGCAAAAAACTGGCGATCATCAGCCAACACCGGTGGGACCTGGCGAGTGCGTACGTTCGCGAAGCACTCGACGCGGGCCGACTGGGGAAGATCATCCTGGCCGACGCGCAGATCAAATGGTGGCGGACGCAGGCGTATTACGATTCGGGCGATTGGCGCGGCACCTGGGCGATGGATGGCGGCGGGGCCTTGATGAACCAGGGCGTTCACACTGTCGACCTGTTGCAGTGGCTGGCCGGGCCGGTGAAGAAGGTGTTCGCGCGGTGCATCACCGGCGGGCACGAGCGGATTGAAGTGGAGGATACCGCGGTGGCGACGCTGCAATTCGCCAGCGGCGCGGTGGGCACGATCATCGCGAGCACGGCCTGTTATGACGGCGAGCCGGCGCGGCTTTCCATTTACGGCACGGAGGGGTCGGCCGTCATCGAGGGGGATCGCTTGAAGAACTTCCACCTGAAAGATGGCACGAAGGTGACCAGCGAAACCGCGAGCCTGCATGCGGTGAGCGTTGCGCGGGGTGGAACGGCCAGCGTGAAGGATGAGACCGCCACGCGCCTCAGCGAGTCGGCCGCGAAGGATCCGGGTGCGGTGTGGGGCGATGCCCATCGCGAGCAGATCAGGGATTTCATCACCGCGATCCACACCAACGGTCGGCCGCTCATTCACGGGCGCGAAGGACGCAAGCCGATCGAAATTATCCGGGCGGTGTATGAAAGCGCCCAGCGCGGCGCGGAAGTGACGCTGTAGCGCTCGCTCCGGCGGGTGCGCGGTCACACCGCGGGCGAGGGATGCCCCTGCAGCACTTGCTCATATTGCGGCAGGATGCGATCCCAGGTGTAGGCCTGGCGGACGTGGGCCCGAGCCTGGGTGGTGAGGCGGGTGCGGAGCGGAGCGTCGTGCCGGAGTCGCTCGATGGCTTGGGCGATGAGTGCCGGCGAGCGCGGGGGGACGAGCAGGCCATTATTTTCGTGGGCGATGACGTCGCGGATGCCGGGGACGTCGGTGCCGATGACGGGCACGCCGGCGGCCATCGCTTCGAGAAGGACGATGCCGAACCCCTCGGCATCGCTGGGGAGCACCAACAGATCAATGTGCGACAACGCGTCGGCGGCTGAGGCGATCGTGCCATGCAGGGTGACGCGGCCGGCGAGTTGGCGGTGGGCGATCTGGTGGGCGAGGGACGCGCGGTCTTCGCCGTCGCCGAAGACGTGAAGTTCAACGTTGGGGAGGGCGGCGACGGCCTGCAGCAGGTCGGGCACGCGCTTGATGGGATCGAGCCGCCCGATAAAGCCCACGCGGAACCGGGCGGCGGGCGTTCGCTCCAGGCTTGCGAAACGATCGAACTCGATGGCGTGCGGGATGAGCGTCAACCGATCGGGCGGAATATGAGCGCGGCGGACGGCGATCTGCACGACCGAGGCGGAGGGCGCGACGATGGCGGCGGCGCGTCGAGCGGCGAAGCCTTGCACTTTCCAATGCCATGCCGGGTAGGGCTGGGTGGTGTGGATCGCTTCGACGAGCCGGAGTGCGGGCAACGCGCGCAGCGAGAGGGCCGCGACGGCATTGGCGTGGACCAGGTGGCTGAAGACCACGTCAAAATCGCGGGCGAGTCTGCGAAATTCGCGAACAGCGCCGGCCAATTGCCAGACGCCGCGGACGCCCAGGGCGTGAACGAGAACGCCGGCGGACTGCAGTTCATCGGCGACCGGGCCCCAGGGGGCGAGGCAGGCGACCGTGGTCTGCATCGCGGGCGAACGCAAGCGCATGGCCAGATCGCGGACGACGCGCGGCGTGCCGCCGATCTGCAGATCGGTAATGAGAAACAGGACGCGCGTGGGCATTGGCCGAAGCGTAACTTGACGCGTTTTTAATCGCGAGCGCGGCGGCGGTTATTGGTCGGCGGGGGGTTTGTTCAGGGCCTGCTTTTGTTGCCACAATTCGATTTCAGCGACGACCTGGCGCTCGGCGGCGGCTTTGTCAGCGGCGCCGGCCTTGGCGTAAGCGTCGGCGAGCATCTGGTGGGCGGCGGGGTCGTAGAGCTTGACGTAGGTCGCCTGCTGCGCCCATTCGATCGTGTGCGGCACGTCGTTCATCTTCGCGTAGAGCCGGGCGATCTGCTTGGCGTAGCGACTGTCCTGGAATTCGAGATTGTGCAGGAAGGTGAGATGCTCGATGGCCTTGGCGGGGTTGGCGAGGGCGGGCTGCATGTAGAGGTAGGCCAACCGCTGGTGGGGCGCGACCTCGGCCGGCTGCAGATCGCAGGCGGATTGCCAGAGCTTGAGTGCTTCGGGCAGGTCCTTGGCCTTGAGGGCGGCGTCGGCCTGGGTTTCGATCGTTTTGACGCGTTCGGTGGTGGCCTTGTCATAGCCCCAGGGTTTGAGCTTGGTTTTCATCCAGGCGTGCCAATCGCGCTCGACCTGTTCCATGGGTTTACCGGTGGCGGCGTGGAAGGCGTCTTCGCTGCTCATGGATTGGCCATAGGCGTTCAGGAGTCGGACGATGGAGGCTTGGCCGTAGGTGGCTTCGAGATATTTGGCGAGGTAGGCGCCCTGGGTGTACGCCTGCTCGCCGTCGGTCGGCTTCTTCGGCCGCAGAAAGGCCATGGGGAAGGCTCGGATGCTGAAGAGTTCATCCGCCATCGTGCGTTTGTAAAGTTCGGGCGGCACATTGGCGAAGCGGAACGGGACATGCTCCTGCCAGACGGCCAGGCCCTCGGTGAGCCAGCGGGGGCAGCGTTCCTGGGTTTGCAGGAGGTTGATGGTGTGGACGAATTCGTGCCGCAACACGCGGGCGAAATTAAAATTGCCCTGGGCGGTGCCGGCGCGGGGGGCGATGGTCGCCAGCACGCGGCCGAAGCTGACGCCGAAGTTTTCGACGCCCGGCACGCCCGCCATGCGGACGCTGAATTCGTCGTCGTGCGGATAAATCTGGATGATCAGCTTGGTGTTGGGCCAATAGTTGAAGACCTGGCAGATGTCGGCGTAGGTGGATTCCATGTAAGCGCCGATTGCCGGCGCGGCGATGGGGTCTGCGTCTTTGTCGGAGTAGATGACAAAGTGCTGCGTGGCCAGTTGGTCGTATTTGGATAAATCATCCAGCAGCCGCAGGTAATTGATCGTTTTGACGTTGTAGGGATCCAGCGCCTTGGCTTCTTCGAGCGCGGCCAGGGCCTGGGCGTTGTAGCCGTCGTTGAGATAGAGATCGCCGAGCAGATGGCGCGGCTTGGTTTCCCAGGGCGTGCGCGAGATGGCGGTTTTCAGGAGCGATTCGGCCTTGTCGCGTTGGAAGGCCATCTCCAGGAACTCAGCCGCCTGCACGTAGGCGTCGGATCGGCGCGGCCATTGCGCGTCGGCCTGGGCGAGGCGGGTGTCGCACGCCTTTTCCTGACCGGCGATGTAGGCGATGCCGGCATCTGCGCCCAGAACATCAAGCCGATGCGGATACCGCTGGGCGAGCGTTTCGGCGCGGCTGAGCGCGCCGGAGGATCGGGCGCGGGTGAGCAGCATGAGGTTCAGCAGTTCCGCATCGGCCGAGTCGGGGTCGACCGATTCGTAGGCGTCGATGACGCCGCGCATCAGACGCTCATCCCCCGAAAGCATCGCCAGGCGGGTTTCGGCCTGCAGGACGTCGCGGTTGGTCGGCGCTTGGCGCATCAGCGGGCTGAGGATGTTTTGGGCGGTTTCGCCGTCGCTGTGCGAGAGCGCGAATTCGGCAGCCGCCACGCGGGCGGCGATGCTTTCGCGGTCGACCACGTCGTAGGCGCGCGTGTACATCGCCAGGATGGTGTCATTCAGCGACTGATTGGTCTTGAACGCTTCGGTGAGATACGCCCAGCGCTGGATGCCGGTGGCAAGGGTGACGAGGTCGGCGGCGGATTCAAATTGCTCGGGATCGTTTTGCCATTTTTCCAGGTAAGTCTGCGGGGCGACGACGAACCAGGCGTAGGCGTCGATCGCGGCGGGGAAGTCGCCGGTTTGTTCGGCGAGTTGTCCCTGCAGCAGGTGTGCGACCAGTGATTGAGGCGCGACCTTTGCCAGCGTGTCGATCGCGGAGCGGGCGGTGGGAAGATCGCCGGCGGCGAGCGCCCACTTCGCCTGCAGCGCCAGGGCGGCCGGGTCCTGGGCGATGGGCGAATGCTGCAGAAGATCGATGGCCGCCTTGGTTTCGCCGAGGCCTGCGAGCGATTCGGAGCGCAGCGGCAGGGTGCGCGCGGGATCGGGCTTTTCGATGCCGGCGATCGTGCAGAGGGCGGCTCGGTAGCGGCCGAGGTTGACCTGGGCGGCGGCCGTGTCGTAGGCGTCGGCATAGCTGGGCAGGTCTAGGGGCGGCCCGGCTTCCGGAAGGAAGCGGGCGGCCCACTCGTCGACCGTCGATCCGATCTCAGCCCGGGCGGTTGCCGCACCCGCCATGACCACACCCAGCAACAGCATGCCACATCGAAGACCTCGCATGGCCAAGAGTATACCGAAGGACGCGAGGAATCGGCCGGCAAGTTCTTGCGTTTGCTTCGATTCCACCGGGGTTTGGATTAGACTCCGCAGCCATGAAGATCGGCACGTATTACTACCCTGAACAATGGCCGCGCGACCAGTGGGAGCGCGATTTCGACAAGATCGCATCCATCGGCATGAAGATCGTTCACATGGCGGAATTCGCCTGGTTTGATCTGGAGCCGTCGCCCGGCGATTTTCGGCTGGATTGGCTGAGCGAATGCGTGGAGATGGCGGCGAAGCGAAAGCTGGATGTCATTCTCTGCACGCCGACGGCCGCGCCGCCGGTCTGGCTGACGGATCAGTTTCCGGAAGTGCTGGGGCTGGATCGATACGGCGCCCCGGGCGATCGCCACGGCGGCCGGCGTCATTACACGCCGACCTCGCCGCGCATGCTCGAAGCGTCGCACCGCATCGTGACGGCCATGGCGGAGCGGTTCGGCGATCATCCGTCGATCATCGGCTGGCAGATCGACAATGAACTGGGGCACAACTTCGATCAATCCGAAGCGACGCACAAAGCCTTCCGCGAGTGGCTGCGGAAAAAGTATGGCACGATCGAAGCGCTCAATGCCGCCTGGGGCAATCAATTCTGGAACCAGTATTACCAGTCGTTCGACCAGATTTTGATGCCCCCTTCGCGGGACCATGAATACAAGAACCCGCATTGCAACCTGGATGCGTCGCGATTCTGGTCGCGCGCCTGGGCCGACTTCGTGAAGCTGCAGGCGGACATCCTGAAGCCGAAGATCGGCAACCGCTGGGTCACGACGAATTTCATGCCGTTCTTTTTGGATTGCGACCCGGGCGACATGCGGGATGTGCTGACGCTCTGGTCGTGGGATTCGTACCCGATCACGGCCTGGGGGAGCGATCTGAAGGATGAAACCTTCCGCTTCGGCGACCCGGCCACGATCGAGTGCCTGCATGACCAGATGGCCAGCTACAACGGGCGCTGGGGGTTGATGGAAGTGCAACCGGGGCAGACGAACTGGAGCGGGTATCCGTCGTTGCCGTATCCTGGGGCCGTTCGATTGTTCTTGTGGACGGCCATCGCACACGGGGCGGAATTCGTGACGACGTATCGATTCCGTCAGCCGCGGTTCGCGGTCGAACTGTTCCATGATGGCTTGGTCCAGCCGGATGGTGTCACGTTGTCGCCGGGCGGATTGCAGTTCCGCCAGGTTGCGGAAGAAGTGCGGCGGATTTTCGGCGAAGAAGGCGCGCCGGCTGAGACCGAAACGACATCGCCGGCGAAACTGCGGGCGGGGCTGGTGCTGGATTTTGACCAGATGTGGTGGACGGCGACGCTGCCGCAGGCGAAGCGCTGGAAGCAGGCGGAACTGGTGGCAGGCTGGCACCAGGCGCTGGCGAAGATGGGCTTTGCGGTGGAAATCCTCCACCCCAATCAACCCTGGCCGGCCGACCTGCAGGTGATCGTGGCACCGGGGATGCAGATGGTTGACGACGGGTTCATCGGCAAGCTGAATGACTATGTCGCGGCCGGCGGGAACCTGATTTTGACGGCCCGCACGGCGCTGATGGATCGGAATGGGCAATTGTTCGAATCCCACCGCGCCAAGCCGATCGCCGAGCTGATCGGCGGGGAGGTGGAAGCGTACGACTGCCTGCCGGAAGAAACCTGGGGGACGCTGGATCTGGATGGCAAGACGTTCAAGTGGGGCATTTGGGGCGACCTGCTGTATGCCGGCGAGGGGACGAAGGTGTGGGCGAAGTACACCAACATGTTCTACGCCGGCGCTCCGGCGATCACGCACCGCCGGGCGGCGAAGGGATCGGTGACCTACTGCGGCGTGTTCGGCGAACGCGATCTGTTTGAGGCGGTCGTGGAAAAGGTCTGCCAGGTGCAAGGCATCGATGCGAAAGCGCTGCCGGACCGCGTGCGGATTGTTCGGCGGGGCGGGCTGAAGATTGCGCTGAACTACAGCGATAAGCCCGCGACGCTGCCGATCCCGACGTCGACGACGTTTCTGCTCGGCTCGCGCCAGCTGGACCCGGCCGGCGTGGCGGTGTGGCGTGCGTAGCATTGCCGTCGAAAACCGTGAAACGTCAAAGCCCTCGGCGGGTCTGCCGGGGGCGTTTGCCGTTTGCAGGTTGGGCTGCTCTTTAAGCGTGGGGTTGCGGCGGCGCTAAGATTGGACGAATGCTGCGCAGCCGGTGCGGCCGGTGGGTAGCATCCCGCGCATGAACGCACGCGCGCCGCGACGGTTGGGCTTTACGTTGATTGAACTGCTGGTGGTGATCGGCATCATCGGCATGCTGCTGGGCATCCTGCTGCCGGCCGTGGAGAAGGCGCGGGAGAAGGCTTATGTGCTGGATTGCGCGTCGCACCTGAACCAGATCGGCGTGGCGCTGCTGATTTATTCGAATGACAACAAGGGGGCATACCCGCGCACGATCTATGACCCCGCGGCCCCGCTGTGCGCGGGCACGAATGCGGCGGCGACCAATCCCTTCGCGACGGGCGGACCGCTGGCGAATGACGAGACGGCGCCGCTGTTTCTGCTGCTGAGGCAGCAGCGGAATTTGATGCGCTGCTTTCTGGAGCCGTACACGGATGAGTTGGAATCAATCCCCGATCCGGCGCCGGATTACGGTGTGCGATCGAACTTCACGGATTACACCAAGAACCTGTCGTACAGCTATGCGA
>JBQCCH010000638.1:0-2523 GCA_051962375.1 Tepidisphaeraceae bacterium | reverse complement strand
GACCACCTCGGCTTCTTTGACGCCGACCGGGAAGCGGCGAAATACCAGATTCTGCCCAAGCACCTGATCGAAAAGGCGGCCACGCACGCGAGCACGGTTTTCACGACCGTTTCCGAAGTGACGGCCGTCGAAGCGGAAAAGCTTTTGGGCCGCCGCGCGGACGTCATCGTGCCGAACGGGCTCGACATCAAGCGGTTTGAAGCCCCGCACGAATTCCAGCACCAGCACAACCAGATCAAATCGAGCCTGCACAAGTTTACGATGGGGCACTTTTTCCCCAGCTACAGCTTCGATCTGGATCGCACGCTCTACTTCTTTACTAGCGGCCGGTACGAGTACAAGAACAAAGGCATCGACGTTTATATCGAAGCGTTGTATCGCCTGAACCAGCGGCTGAAGCAGATCGACAATCCGCCGACGATTGTGTCGTTCATCATCACCAAAGCGCCGGTGAAGAACATCAACGTCGATGCCTTGGGCGGCCAGGCGCGGATGGCGGAACTGCAGAACTTCTGCCAGAGCCTGCAGCAATCGATCGGCCAGCGAATTTTCATGGCCAGCGCCACCGGGCGCGATCTGCAGCGTGGGGATTTGATCGATGAGGAAGTGCAAATCCGGCTGAAGCGGTTCGCTCACGCGATGCGCACGTATCGCCAGCCGCTGATCGTCACCCATGATCTGTGGGATGACGCGAACGACCCGACGCTCCGGCACATCCGCCATCGCGGGCTGCTGAATGCGGCCGACGATCCGGTGAAAGTGGTGTTCCATCCGCAATTCGTCACGGCCACGAGCCCGCTGATCGGGTTGGATTACGACGCGTTCGTGCGCGGCTGCCACCTGGGCGTGTTCCCGAGCTACTACGAGCCGTGGGGATACACGCCGATGGAATGCATCGCCAGCGGCGTGCCGGCGGTGACGACCGATCTGGCGGGCTTCGGCAGCTACGTGAAACAGTACGTCGATCGCCCGCACGAGCACGGCATCACCGTGGTCCACCGCCGCAACAAGAGCTTCGACCAGACGGCCGAAGAATTGTGCGACTACATGATGTATTTCGCGTCGCTGTCGCGGCGTCAGCGCATCGAACTTCGGAACCGCACGGAAAGCTTCAGCGACCAGTTCGACTGGGAACAGCTGTCGAAGTATTACCACCAGGCGCATGACCTGGCGATGCAGCGCACGCAGCAGGCGTTTGCCCGAAGTTAGTCGGTTGAAGTTAGTCGGTTTTTGATCTAATCGCATTCCCTAAAGCCATGTCGCACCCGCGGCATGGCTTTGCTGTTGCGCGGGTTGCATCGTACGCATCGCCGTAAACGCTCGCTCCGCAGAATCGTCAGATTTCCCCGAAAATTAAGTAGGTTTAACGGGACGACCGCAGGCCCGCGTCTAGAGTTTTGACAGATCGGTGGCCGGTGCGACGCATGGCGTGTCGCCCCGCCGATCGGTGTCGACGGCTTTGGCCGATCGATGTCGTTTCACTCGGGAATTGGAGCTTTATCATGACTTTGAACAAACACTCGATCGTCGCCCTCGCGGCCGCCTGTTCGATGACCTTGGGCGGCGTCGCCTTCGCCCAGGATTCCTCCCATCCGGGCATGGCCCCGCAGGATCGCAACCCCAGCACCCCGTCCGCCGCGCAGAGCGATACGCACGGCAATGAGGGCAGCTACAACACGGTCAACCAATCGCAGCAATCGATGCGCGACAAGGCCATGGGCGATCACAACATGAACGACATGCATGACATGCACGGCATGCATAACGGCGCCGAAGCCACCATCGTGAAACAGCTTCGGGAATGGAAGTCGACCCCGGACAAGGCGCCGGATGCGATGTTCGCCCTCGAAGCCGGCTGCGGCAACATGTGGGAAGTGGAGTTCGGCAAGCTGGTCGCTGACAAAGCCCAGGATCAGCAAGTGAAGGATGCCGCCAACCAGATCGTCAAAGACCACCAGGCCGCCCAGCAGAAGCTGGAGCCGATCGCACAGAAGCTCGGCGTGCAATTGCCCAACGAGCTCCCGGCCGAGAAGCAGGCGAAGCTTGATATCTACCGCCAGCTTCCGGCCGACAAGCTGGAGAACACCTATCTCTCGCAGATGCGGGCCGACCACCTGAAGGACGTGAACGTCTATTCCGACGAAGCCAAGTCCGCCCAGGACCCCGACCTGAAAAATTACGCCAGCGAAACGCTCCCGAAGCTGCGTGAGCATGCCGCCATGCTGATCAAGACCGCTGAAACGCGAGGCATGAACACGGATCTGAACTTCCAGCATTCGACGATGGCGCAATAAGCGTCTGTCGCTCGATGCGATCCGCTCCATTTTGTTTCATCGGCCCCGGCAACCGCGCCGGGGCCGATCGTTTTGGTGGGACTTCGCCGCGGCCGTACAATCGTTGCTTATGCTGGTGGAACTGCGGAGCGCTGAATCGATCCTGAGCGACACCTGGCAGCGCCTTTCGGAGGCGCCGGGCGATTCGCGTCATCCTTTCCGGGAATTCGTCCTCACCTCGCTCGCCGAC
>JBQCCH010000637.1:0-9908 GCA_051962375.1 Tepidisphaeraceae bacterium | reverse complement strand
AACGAGGGTTCTGCCGGGCACGCCTCGGCGGATCGAAGCATGACCTTTGAACGCAGCCCGCCAAGGTGGCCTCTACAGCCGGTAGCCCGGGACCTGCTTCTGTAGGGCGGGATGGAATCCCGCCGGTTCGGACCCGCGGCGGGCAGCTTGGCGGGATTTCATCCCGCCCTACCGCGGGTCCAGCGCCGCCAGGCCCTGGCGCCATTCCACGTACAGGTATGGGACGCCCAGTTCGTCGTGCAGGCGTTTCAGGCGGGTGTGGAAGGCTTCGTATTGCTCGTGCTGCCAATCCTCGGCGGTGGGGTCGCAGAAATAGATGCGGCAGCCGAACGGGCGGATCGCGTGGGCGGTGCACAGGCCGGCTTGCTGGTAGCGGCAGGCATTTGCGTCGGGCAGGTCATTGACCCGGCCGAGCGCGGGTCGCTGCAGGTCGAAGGCGGCCAGCTCCAGCGTGGTGACGAACAGCAGGTGGCCGAACTTTTCAAACTGGCAGCATCGCCCGGAGACATCGCAGCGGGGTTTGCGGGCGTCGATCTGGTGCTGAACGTCGGCATAGATCGCGGCGATCCGCTCCACCAGCCCCGGCGCGTGGCGGGCCTGGTCGACGGCGGTGCGGAGCGTCTGAAACTGGTCGTCGGTCAGGCGGATCAAAGCGGCGATTTAACCACAGATTTCACCCATTTCACAGATGAAGCGCCATTGATGCCGGCAATTTAATCGGCGCCCTCTGCGAAATCGGGGGTTATCGCCGCGTTGCTTGAAAAACCCGCCCCACTCCCGACAATGCCGCCCGATGCCTATGAAAAAGCTGCTCGTCGCCAATCGCTCTGAAATCGCCATCCGCGTCTTGCGGGCGGCGACCGAACTGGGCCTGCAGACGGTCGCCGTCTATACCTACGAAGACCGCTTCAGCCTGCATCGCTTCAAGGCCGACGAAGCCTACCAGATCGGCCCGGAAGAAGGGGGCGAACCGGTCAAAGGGTATCTGAACATCCCCGCGATCATCGAAGTCGCCAAGGCATGCGGCGTCGATGCGATCCACCCGGGGTATGGCTTCCTCTCCGAGCGGGCCGAGCTGGCGCGGGCGTGCGTGGAGAACGGGATCACCTTCGTCGGCCCGACGGCGGCGATGCTGGAAGCCTTCGGCGATAAAACCGCCGCCAAGCACCTGGCCGACAAGGCCAAAGTCCCCACCGTGCCCGGCACGGAGCATGGGCTCAAAGACCTCAAGACCGTCCAGAAAGCGTCGAACGAGATCGGCTTCCCGATCATCATTAAGGCCAGCTTCGGCGGCGGCGGGCGCGGGATGCGCGTCGTCGACAAGCCCGAAGACCTGGCCAGCAAACTTGAAGAAGCCCAGCGCGAAGCCGGCGCCGCGTTCGGGCGGCCCGAAGTCTTCGTCGAACGCTACATCAAACGCGCCAAGCACATCGAAGTGCAAATCCTCGGCGATACCCACGGCAACCTCGTGCACCTCTGGGAACGCGACTGCTCCGTGCAGCGGCGGCACCAGAAAGTGGTGGAAGTCGCCCCCAGCTTTGACCTGCCCCTGCAGCTTCGCGTCGACATCTGCGAAGCCGCCAAGCGCCTGATGAAGGCCGCCAACTACGTCAACGCCGGCACGGTCGAATTCCTCGTCGACGTCGATCGGCAGGAGTTCTTCTTCATCGAAGTGAACCCGCGCGTGCAGGTGGAACACACCGTCACCGAAGAAGTGACCGGCGTGGACATCGTCAAGAGCCAGATCCTGATCGCCCAGGGGCACAAGCTGCACGAAGCCCCGATCAACATCCCGCCGCAGGAAAAGATCGAGACGACGGGCACGGCCATCCAGTGCCGGATCACCACCGAAGACCCGTCGAACAAGTTCATCCCCGATTACGGCCGCCTTACTGCGTACCGCTCGCCGGGCGGGTTCGGCATCCGGCTTGACGGCGGCGGCGCGTTTGCCGGTTCGGTCATCACGCCCTACTTCGATTCGCTCCTGGTCAAGCTCACCTGCTGGGGCAACTCCCCCGCCAACGCGATCGAACGCGTGAACCGCGCGCTGAGCGAATTCCGCATCCGCGGGGTGAAGACCAACATTCCGTTCCTTGAGAACCTGATCAACCACCCGCAGTTCGTCTCCGGGGCGGCCACGACCACGTTCATCGACACCAACCCCGAGCTTTTCAAATACGCCCCGAAGCGCGACCGCGCGACGAAGATCCTGACCTACATCGGCGACGTCATCGTCAACGGCCGGCCCGACGTGAAAGCCAAATACGACGCCAAGCGCAAGCTCCCCCGGCCCGTGCCCCCCACGTTCGAGCGCACCGCCGCCCCGCCCGCCGGCACGCGCACCCGGCTGCTGGAAGTCGGCCCGGAAAAGTTCTGCGAATGGGTCCTCAAGCAAAAGCCCCTGCTCATCACCGACACGACGATGCGCGACGCGCATCAATCGCTGCTGGCCACCCGCGTGCGCACGTTCGACATGCTGCGGATCGCCGAATACGTGGCGTATAAGACCCCCAACCTCTTCAGCCTGGAATGCTGGGGCGGCGCCACCTTCGACACGGCCATGCGCTTCCTGCAGGAAGACCCGTGGGACCGGCTCGCCCAGCTCCGCGAGCGCGTGCCGAACATCCTCTTCCAGATGCTCTTCCGCGGCAGCAATGCGGTCGGCTACACCAACTACCCGGACAACGTCGTGCGCGAGTTCGTCAAGCTCGCCTCCAAGCGCGGCATGGACGTGTTCCGCATCTTCGATTCGCTCAACGTCCCGGAGAACATGGCCGTCGCCATGGAAGCGGTGCGGAGCGATACCCAGTCGCTCTGCGAAGCCGCCATCTGCTACACCGGCGACATCCTCGATCCCAAGCGGACGAAGTATCAGTTGAAGTACTACGTCGATCTGGCCAAGCAATTGGTGAAGCAAGGCGCCCACATCCTGTGCATCAAGGACATGGCCGGCCTCTGCAAGCCGTATGCGGCCTACACGCTGGTGAAAGCGCTCAAGAGCGAGCTCGACATCCCCATCCATTTCCACACCCACGACACCAGCGGCATCAACGCCGGCAGCATCCTCCGTGCCGCCGACGCCGGCGTGGACATCGCCGACGCCGCCCTCTCGGCGTTCAGCGGCATGACCAGTCAGCCGAACCTCAACAGCATTGTCGCCGCCCTGGAAAACACCAGCCGCGACACCAAGCTCGACCGCGAAGCCCTTGATGACGCCAGCGTCTACTGGGAACAGGTCCGCCAGCTGTATTACCCCTTCGAAGAAGACATCAAGAACCCCACCGCCGAGGTTTACCTTCACGAAATGCCCGGCGGGCAGTACACCAATCTCAAGCAACAGGCGAACGCCCTGGGCCTGGCCGATCGGTGGAAAGACATCGCCCACATGTACGCCGAGGTGAACCACCTGTTCGGCGACATCGTGAAGGTGACGCCCTCCAGCAAGGTCGTCGGCGACATGGCGCTGTTCATGGTCACCAATCAGCTCACGCCCATGGACGTGCTGAACCCGGCCAAGAAGCTGAGCTTCCCCAAGAGCGTGGTTGAAATGATGCAAGGCGCCATCGGCGTCCCCGCGGGCGGCTGGCCCAAGGTGCTGCAGAAGATCATCCTCGATTCCGCCGGCGTCAAAGCCTACAAGGGCCGCCTCTCCGCGAGCCTGCCCAAGGTCGATCTGAAAAAGACCAAGAAAGAGCTCGACGAAAAATACAAGCGCGACGTCAGCGAAACCGACGTGATGTCCCACCTGATGTACCCGCAGGTCTTTGCCGATCTCGACAAGCACTGCGAACACTTCGGCGACACCTCGGTGCTCCCGACCAGCACGTTCTTCTACGGCCTGCAGGCCGGCGATGAGACGGCCATCGAGATCGAGCCGGGCAAGACGCTGATCGTCCGCTTCCTCACCGTCGGCGACGCCCATGCCGACGGCACGCGCACGATCTTCTTCGAACTCAACGGCCAGCCGCGCGAAGTGCGCGTGGCCGACAAGTCGATGAGCGGCAAGCTGCACATGCAGCCCAAGGCCGACCCGGACAATGCTCGCCATGTCGGCGCGCCCATGCCCGGCAAGATCAGCACCATCTCCGTCAAGGCCGGCCAAGTCGTGAAGGAAGGGGATCGGCTCCTCAGCATCGAAGCGATGAAGATGGAAACCGCCGTCTACTCCCCACGCGACGCCACGGTGAACGTCGTCGAAGTGAAGCCCGGCTCAACAGTCGCCTCGGGCGATCTGCTGGTGGTCCTAGACTAGTGGTGCTGGACTAGTGGTGCCGGACTAAGCGCTAGAGCCCCAGCCGCGCTCGGCCTCGATCGAAACGCCGCCCCGCCCCGGGGTGGGGGGTGTTGCTCGACCCCGGCTCGAGCGCCCCTGGGGCCGATGCGTCGTACCATTGCATTCAATCTCAACGCCCGAGCTCTCGAGTGAATCCGAATGCCTTCCAACTTTCGCCGCTTCGTCAGCAGATCAAGCCCTTCGCGCTGAACTATTTCAGCCGCCTGCGCAGCACGAGCGATTTTGCCGCCCGCATGCGGCGCGCCCGGCGGCTTTACGCGCCGGCGATCGTGCTCACCTCCCACCAACTGGCCGGCCGCGGGCGGGGAAGCAACACCTGGTGGTCGGGCGAAGGCTCCCTGACCGTCACCTTCGCCCTGCCCACCGACGAGCAGTTGCCGCCACACCAGATTCCCCTCATCGCCGGCATGGCCGTCCGGGAAGCGCTGGCAACGCAGTTTTTCGCGGACTCGGTCAAGATCAAGTGGCCGAACGACTTATGGCACGATGACCTGAAGCTCGCCGGACTGTTGTGCGAGCGCCTGGAAAATGTGGATTTGGTGGGCCTCGGCCTAAACGTCAATGTCGATCCAACCGACATACCCAGTAGCCTTCGCCATAAGGTGACCAGCCTCCAGGGCATCACCGGGCGAAAGCACCGGATGAACGACGTACTGACGGCCATCGCGCGGGCGATGGATAAGTACCTGCTCAAGCGGGAATTCGGTTCGTTCAATCGGCTGCTGCACGACTACAACGCGGTCCACGCGTTGAACGGTCGCCGGATTCGGGTCACCGAGCCGGGCGAACAGCCGCCGATCGTCGGCGAATGCACGGGGCTCGATCCACACGGTCGGCTTCTGTTGAAAACGCCGACCGAACTTCACCGAATCGTCGCCGGCCATGTAGAACTGGTGTGAAGCTCATTTCACCTCCAGGCAAATTTGGCGGGCCTACTCTTAAAGAGTGATTATGCGACAGGTTATCAAGCTCATCGTACCGGCGATTTTGCTCGCCTCTCTCGTCACCGGGTGTGCCGACATCTCCCCCGGCAAAGTGGACCAGATTTCCAGCGCCTCCGTGCAGCCACGCGTCGGCAATGTCTATTGCTTCCGCGGGTTCATCGGGATCTTTTCCACGGGCATGAACCAGCTCGACACCGAGCTGAATGACCAGGGCATCCACGCCATGGTCTTCCAGGCCGATCAATGGTCGGATGTGGCCGACACCATCGCCGCCAAGTACAAGTCCCAACCCAATGCCGAACCGCTCGTCCTCGTCGGGCATAGCTACGGCGCCGACAACGTCCTGCGGATCGCACAGAAGCTGAAGGACAAGGACGTGAAGATCGATCTGATCATCACGCTTGACCCCGTCACGCCGCCGAAGGTCGCTCCCGAAGTCGCCAAGGTGGTGAACCTCTATCAGTCCAACGGCATCTGGGACAATCTCCCCTGGCTCCGCGGCATTCCGCTGGAAGCAGAAAAGCCCAACACCGTCGCCCTGCTGAATGAAAACATCCGCACCGATCGCAAAGACCTGCTCGATGACGATCTGAGCCATTTCAACATCGAGAAGAAAGCCAAAGTGCATGCCGAAGTGATCAAGGTGATCAAGCAGGTGTGCATCGATCGAGGCGCATGGCTGGCGATGCATGATCCGCACCGCGGCCCGACGCTGGCGGCCATCCACCCGGCCGCCCCCACGACGCAGTCCGCCCAGGCCCGTGTTGAATAGGCCCGCGTCGAATCGTCGGGAGTCGAATAGTTGGATCGGCTCCCCTCGCTGCTCCGCAAAACACAACGCCCGCTGCCATGAGCCAACTCATCGGCAGCGGGCGTTTTCGATTGGGCCGTGCGGGGCACGGGAAACGAGGCGATGCGTTAAAACGCTCGGAGCACTTTCGAGTGCGGGTAGGCCATCACGACGATCTGCTCGAAGTTCGCCCCGGCGATCGCCCGCGCCTGCATGCACCATTGGCACGCTCCCACGCCATGGCCGAAGCCGTGTCCTTCCGTCAGTTCGATCGCGTCGCCGGCGTCGACGGGTTTGAAAAAGCTAGAAAACACCGTCGGCCCGCCTTGCGGATCGGTGTTGATCGCCCACCGCAATTGCTCGGCCGTGATCGAGTATTTCTGCCCCTTCGTGTCCGTCAGCAAAAACCGCTGCGGCCGACCGTAAGCGTTCACCGAAGCGATCTCCATATTCGCCAGCCCCGGCAAATTCGCTTCGGGCATGCCCGACTTGGCGCCCCACGCGCGAATGCGCCGCGCCAGATCCGCTTTGCTGATCGTCAGCGGGCCCCAATTGAATCGGGGGCTGATCGCGCAGGTCATTCCGTTGTACATCGCCTGCAGGGGCGGGATGGGCGGGTCGTTGAAGACGTCGGAAGCGCTGTTCGTCACACCGCCGCAGCAACTGCTGAAGTAGGCCTTGAAGATTTTCTCCTGCCCCGGCGGCCCGTAGGTCACGACCATGCCGCGGGTCTGCTGCACGGCTTCGATCGCCTTGGGGCTCTCGGCGCGGATCCCGCCGTAGACCTGGCTGCGTTCGTCCGGATTGAGGTCCCAGTACCGATTCTGCGGGCCGGTCTTGGCTTCGTACAACGCGTACGTCCGGGCGATGACCGCCTGCGCCTTGTAGGCTTCGGGGTGCCAGTCGGCCAGCAATTCCTTGCCCAGAACGCCCTGCAGGTATTGCTCGACGTCCAGATCGTTGACGACGTCAAACGTGGTCGGGCCGGTCGCGACGAAGCGGTAGACGCCGTGATAAGTGAAGCCGTTGATCGCCAGCGATCCGTCGGCCGACGGATCAAGCTCCAGCACGCCGCTGCCGGCGCTCGTGCCGTTGATCAGCCATTGCCCCGATGCGAGAGTGACCACCGCCGATTGCCCATGCTCCATGCCCAACTGGCGATGGGAAATGCCCTTGTCCAGGGTGAAGCTGGGCGGCACTTCGGCAGTGATGGTGCATCGATCGACGCCCGCCAGCAAGCGGACGCGCACGTGCGGCGCTTCGGTCGGCTGGATCGGGGCAACCTTGGGACTGCACCCGCTCAGCGCTGCCGCCAGCACCATGGCACATCCCATCGCTACGACGATCGATTTCATGGGCGTCCGTGCGAGAGGCATCGCGGGTTTCGTTCAAAGCAGGGCCGTCAAAAGCCCGGCATGGAGCGGGCGGTTAGTTGGCGTCGAGCTTGCGAAGGCTCACACCCATCGTCCCGAGCACCTGCTTGATTTCGTTCAGCGACGTATGCCCGAAGTTCTTGCAGCCGAGCAGTTCGTCTTCGGTCCGCTGAACCAGTTCGCCGACGGTCATGATGTTCAGCCGCTGCAGCGCCTTGCGGCTGCGGACCGACAGTTCCATGTCCTGAACCTGCTTGTTGTAGATCTCGCTGGGCAGTTCCGGGCCCGCGGCTTCCGCCGACGGACGCCGCACCGCGCCGCCCGCCGCCGACGCATTCTCGGCCGCCTGGCCCAGACGAAGCCCTTTGCTCGCCAAGAGCGCCTTGATCTCGTTCAGGCTCGTTTCGCCGAAGTTCTTGAAGCTCAGCAGCTCCTGCTCCGTCACGCGAAGCAGATCGCCCACCGACTTGATGTCCATCTTCTTCAGGCAGTTGCGGCTGCGGACGGAGAGCTCAAAATCGCTGATCGGCACTTCCGCGACGATGTTTCGCCCGCCGCGGGCACGCTCGTCTTCGTCCATGTACATCGAACGGGCCGATTCCACGTCCTTCATGTACAGGTTGGCGCGCGGGTGGTTCGGATCGGTCCGAAGCACCGCCATCAGGCAGCGGCGGGCTTCGTCGTACATGTTGTTGTCTTCGTACAGCACCGCCAGGTTCATCAGCGCGGACAAATGGACCGGCTCGCTGGTGCACAGACGCTCGTACAGTTCGATCGCCTTGCTGTCTTCGGCGCGGCGGTCATACATCACCGCCAGCGAAAAGCAGGCGATTTCGTGGTCCGGATTTTCGTTCAAAGCGCGTTCGTAGAACTCGATGGCTTTTTCCTGATTCCCGTCACGGTCGGCGTCCTGAGCTTTGCGAAAAAACTCGTCCGCTGCCCGCTCGTTAATGGCGATCGCCGTGTTTTCGTTCATAAATTGCGCACTCCAGAATGACTAAAAGAAGAGGCCGGAGTGGGATTCGAACCCACGAATACGGGATTTGCAATCCCGCCCCTTAAACCACTTGGGTATCCGGCCGCGACAGACGCAGCACTGTAGCAGAGGGCGTTTGGGGTGTCAAAATGGGCCAAACCGCCCCCGGGGCCGTCGAGCACAAGCCTCGCAGATTGTTGCCGACCCTCGCCAAGTTCGCAGGTTCTCGCTTAGCGACCCGACGGCGCGATCGCTATGCTGGGAATCGTGAATCACGGCAATTCCTTCATCGACACGCTCGAGCCCCGCCAACTCCTGGCCGCCACCCTCACGCCCGGCATCACCTATTCGACCGCGATCAAAACCGCGGGCGCTCAAAAGAACTGGTCGATCACCGTGTCGGCCGGCCAGGCGATCGTCGTCAGCGCCGGCGAAGCCACCGCCAACAGCAGCTTCAACCCGGAATTGATCCTCATCGCCCCCAACGGCAAGACGCTGGCCCGTGGGATCGGCAGCAGCGGCGCGTTCGTGAGCCGCTCCGCCCCCGTCAGCGGCACTTATCGCGTGCGCGTCATCGACCGCGACCGCACGGCCACATCCAGCATTCAAGTGACCGCGTTTTTCAGCAACGGCGCTCCCATCACCGACGGCGACGACGCGGGCGTCGCCAACAGCGGCCGGCGCTTTGGCGCGACCATTTCCCCCGGCGACCTGGATGTCTGGCGCATCAACGCCAAGGCCGGGCAATTCATCACCGGCATCGCCGACGAAAACACCCCGGGCGACCCCATCGGCATCGGCATGCTCATCGTCGGCCCGGACGGCAAGGGAATCGTCTCGCAAGCCAGCCCGGTCGGCGTCACGCTCAACATCCCGCAGAAGAAGATCACCGACGGAATCTATTACGCCGTCGTCTATGACAGCACCCTCACCGGCACCGGCCGGTACGGCATCAGCTTCATCCAGACGCCCGGCCCCCAGACGACCGAAGACCCCGACACCCAAACGCCGCTGCAATCCGGCGTCACCCGCAACGGCCAAATTCCGGCCGGCGATGTCGACGTCTTCCAGAAAGACTTCACGGCCGGCCAGCACCTGACCATCACCGCCACGCGCGACACTGGCAACACCACGCCCGACATCCTGCTGATCGACCCGACCGGCAAGCAGGTCGCCGCCGCCTCCGGCGCCACCTCGGCAACCGTCAATTTCGATGTCACGCTCGCGGGCACCTATTCGATCGCCCTGCTCAATGCGACCAGCGGCACGGGCGGCAGCTACAACATCACGTATGTGGTCACGTAGGAGCGCAGCGGGCTCCACTTGCGGGCTTCACTTGCGGGCGTCACTTGATCGTCGGCGCTTCATCCAGCTCGGCCGGCTCAGTCGTGGCGGCGCCTTGCGGACGCTGTTCCTGAATGCTCGGGGCGCTCAGGATTTCATCGTCGATGCCCGGCACACTCTGCAATTCAAACACCGCCGGCGCCTCGCGACCATCCGGCATCCGGGCCAGCAGCAGCTTCTGCTCGGT
>JBQCCH010000636.1:0-2648 GCA_051962375.1 Tepidisphaeraceae bacterium | reverse complement strand
TGATGGTCCGGCGGCGACGGGCGACGGCGCGGTAAGCGTGCGGATTCAGCCGGAAATTGAAGCAACGGAATGCATCGACAGCGTCGCCGGCGTTAGGCCAAACGCGGTGGCGGTGATCGTGATCGGGCCGGGGCGGTGGGTTGCGCGGATCAGTGCACTGGCGATGCCGGTTTCGGCGCGGAAGGGATTCGCATGCAGGCCGGGCGCGTCGATGATGGTGGCAGCGCCGGTGACGGTGAAGTGAATCCAATCGTCGGCGGTGGCGCAGATCGTGCCGCGGTCGTCACAGACGGCGGCGTGCACGCGCACGAAGTCCGCCCCATCGGCGACCAGTTCGTGGCCGGCGGTGTCGACGCGGAGCGTTATTTGCTTCGGCTGGCCCGGCGGGCGGACGATGTGTGAAACGACGACGCGGCCGCCGATGAGTCCCTCGGCCTTCAGTTCGGGCGGCGCGCCGGTGGTGCCGGGATCGGTCGGATTCATGAACATCGTCGATCGCTCGCTGCTGAATCGATCCACCTGAAACGTGAAGGGGGGATGCGGCACGCGGTGGCCGGCGTCGGGCGATTGGGTGGCGACCTCGTGGCCGTTGAGGGTGAGGCGCACCTGTTCGCAATTGCTGAAGACCGTGACGGCGGTCGGCGAGAGAAATGTCGCGCAATTCGCGATGAAGACCGTCGGCCCGTGAGCGGCGGGACGCTGGCTTTGAAACAGAGGGTAATTGAATTTGGGGAGTCGCATCACGTCCAACGCGCCCCCGAGAAAGGGTTGATGGTGATACCCGCGCTGGCAATCGACGGCGGCCCAGAGGCAAGCGCCGGCGAGACGGTCGCCGGTGGGTGAGCCGTGGTGTTGTTGCATCAGGTCGTCCATCTGCCGGAGGTGCGACAGCGCCTGCGTGAGCATGGGCCCTTCGCCCCAGGCGCGGCTGACGCGGTTGGCGGATTGCTGATCGGACCAATTGTCGACACGATCGCCCCATTCGCGCACCCAGTGCGGCTTGGTGCCGTCGTTGTGCAGGTAGTCGATGTCCCACACGCTGGGGGGCGTCTCGCCGGCGTGGGCGGGGCCGACAAAGTGTGCGTTGCGGTCGCCGGCGGTGTAGCAGCCGGGGGCGGGATATTCTTCGTGGATCGCGTCGTGCAGCGCGCCGGCGAGCGTGCGATTGTCCGACTCATTCAGGGCCGCCTCCCAGAGGATGACACTGGGCCGATTGCGGTCGCGGCGGACCATCAGCCGGGCGTTCTGCAACGCGCGGCGCTGGAACACGTCGCCGCCGACGAATTGCCAGCCGGGGTTGGAGACGATCGCCAGGATGCCCAAGGCATCGCAGGCATCCATGAACGCGGGCGATTGCGGATAATGACTCCGAAACGACGTGAAGCCGGCGTCGCGCAGGGTTTGGGCTTCTCGCCACTGGGCGGCATCGCTCAGGGCGTAGCCCACGTAGGGGTGATCCTGATGGCGATTGGCGCCGAAGGAGAAGAATTTTTCGCCGTTGATCAGTAGGCCGCGATCGACGGTGAACTCGATCCGGCGCAGGCCGATGCGGGTTTGGATTTCGTCAATCGGCCGGCCGTCGGCGAGCAGCGTGGTGCGGAGCGTGTAGAGCGTTGGCGCATCGGGGTGCCACAGCGTCGGGCGATCGACCTGCAGCGATTGGGTGACGCTCGAATCGGCGTTGGCGTTCGTCAGAAGTTCGGCGGTCGTCTCGGCAACGCACGTCCCGGCGGCGTCGATGAGTTGTTGCCGGATGCTGCACGCTCGCGGGCGCGCGTCGGCATTGCGCAAATCGGTGCGGATCGACACCTGCGCCTGCTCGGCATCCACGCGCGGGTAGGTGACAAACACGCCGCCGCCGGCGATGCGGTCGGCGTGGATGGGGTCGCTGATGTGCAGCGGATCGACGACTTCCAGCCGAACGTTCCGATACAGGCCGCCGAAGTAGGCGAAATCGAGCTCCGCCTGCGGCTTGCCGGGGGGAACGTCGGGTCGATCGGTGTTGTCGAGCCGAATCGTCAATACGTTCGGCCCGCCGGGCGTGAGATGCTCGGTGATGTCGTACACGATCGGCGTGTAGCCGCCGAAATGAGTGGGGAGCTGCCGCCCATTGAGCCACAAGTCGCACACCTGCATCGCCCCTTCCAGGTGCAGGTAGATCGTGCGGCCGACCCAATCGGGGGGGATGGCGAGCGGGCGCGTGTACCAGCAGATGCCCTGGAAATTGCGGCAGCCGCTGGCGTTGAGGGGCTCCAGCCGGACACTGTGCGGCAGCGTGACGGGTTCCCAGCCGGCGCGGTGCGGATCAAAGCCGGGTTCGGTCGGTGCGACGGTCGGTGCGACGGTCGGCGCCTCGCCCGATTCGATGCGCTTGAAGGACCAGCCCTGGTTGAGCGGGGCGATGATCCGCGGGCCGCTGGTAACGGCTTGCAGATTTGCCTGGATCGGTTGGCGTTGGGACGCGGCGGGGGTGATCGTCATCGGGTGCTCAAGAAAAACGCGTCACGGTCGTGCAAACACGGAAAGCGCCGGCAACGGGTCGCCGTTGGAGTCGAACAGCGCTTCCGCGCCGTTTCGCCAGATCTTCAGTCCGGGCACTTGGATTGAATCCGGGTACCACCAGCAATAGCCCAGGCCGTGATGCGCTG
>JBQCCH010000635.1:0-2967 GCA_051962375.1 Tepidisphaeraceae bacterium | reverse complement strand
CTATTTCTTCGCCTACCGCAACAAGGGCATTTTCTACGAGGGCGTCGTCAACACGATCATGGATGACCTGGTGGCCATCCTCAAGCCGCGCAAGATGCAGGTCGTGGGCGAATTCGCCGTCCGCGGCGGCACGGCCGGGATCGTCACGGTGAATTACGGCAAAAAATAGTCGCCCGCCGGCCGCTATTTGCCCGGGTTGACGCGCAGCAGCTTCAACTTGTGATCGCCGCTCACGTAGGTGAACGCGCCATCCACCAACTGCCATTGCTCGGCCGCAAAACTGGCCGGGTCGCGGAGCGTGGCGACGCGGTCCTTCAACCCGCTCTCCACGCCGCTGGCCGTCACCGTGCGGTCGTAAAACGCCAGCTTGATGGCCGGCACGCGCGGGGCGTCCAGGTTGGGGCTCGCCAGCTGGTTGATCTGCACCGCATAATCCTGTGCGACGATGAACTCGCGCGTCACCCCGTCGTCTGCCGCCGCGCTGCCGCTGTTCCAGCCCGGATCGCGATGGTTCAGGTTGTACGCCGCCAGCGAGTGCGCCCCGAACAGGTACACCGACGGACCCGCCGCCACGATCACAATGCCCGAATCCCGATCGGTGGCCGCGTGGCTCGCGTAGGTGATGTTGATGTCGCGATTCAATCGATCGTCATGGAATGTCTTCGGCTGCAACGTGCGCAGGTCGTACGGCCGCACCGACAGGACGTTGTTTGCCGAGCGATACACCGCCAGCACTGTGTCGTCGCTGATCACCAGTTGGTTGTCGCCGCCCGACGCGATGTAGGGCGTGTCCAGCGGGCTTGCGCCGACGGCGTTGTAGGTCCACGGCGGCGTTGACAGGTCGTACAAATCGCGCCCCAGCAGGCGGCCGCCCTGCATGGTCACCAATACGCCGTCCGGCGACAGCGCCAGGTTCATCAGCGTCGTCGGCCAATTCCCCTGGCCCGACACATAGCTGTTGTGCAGCACCACCCGGCCGCTGAGCGTGTCGAGCGCGTACACGTCGCTCCCCGTGCCCCCGTCGGTATACGAAACGGCCATGAAATCTTCGGTCGCCAGGAAGTGACGCACCGGCAGGTCCTGGAAGCGCGCTTGCCAATCGCTCTTGCCGCTGCCCAGATCTAGCGCCACGACCCGGCCGCTGCTCGAACCGAGCAGAAGCCGATCGCTCAGCAACTGATACTTGATGAATTGTTCGCTCTGCGCCGGCGCTTCGTCGGGCGCATCATCCACGGCGGGGGGAATATTGCGCGGCCACCGGCCGATGCGGCCGCCCCGGAAAAAGCCGCGCCGAATCGCCGCCTGCACGTTCGGCGGCAACGACGGATCGTCCGCGTCGTCGCTGGCGTCGGTCGGATCCCCCGGATTCACCGGCGCCGCCACGTCCACGGCCGGCAGTGAGTTAAGCGCTACTTGCCAGACCGTTTTTCCGCCGGCGTCGATCGCCACCGCGTGCGTGGGGCCGATCACCACCAGCGTGTTGCCGACGTAGCCGCACCCGAGCGGCGTTTCCCCGAACGCCACTGGCAGCATCAGCGGCTTCGCCGACGTTGTGTCGTACGCAACGATGCTGTTGTCGGGCGTGAGCACCACCACGCGGTCGTTACGCCCCAGATCATCCTGCTGGCGTACGACGCTCGCAGCCGGGCCCAGGTCGATCGGCGTGGCGAAGACCGGCTTGCCCGGATCGCCCCCATCCGCCGTCGCGACCAGGCCGACGCGCGGAAGCGACGCCTTGATCGCGGTGTCGCGATATTGTTGCAGCATCACCACCGCCTGCGCGAGGGTCATGTCGTTCAACGTGCGCCCGTCCCCCAGCGTCAGCGGCCGATCGAGCTTGGCATCCGCGGTGATGGCTTTCGCCTGCCGCAGCCGGACGATTGCCATGTCCAATTGATTGGGCACCGCCAGGTAGTTGCGCGCCAGGGCTTCCAGCACCAAGAGCTTTCGCTCGTTCGACAGCCCGCGTTTCAGCAGCCGCCGCAGCGTTTGGGTGGCTTGCCGCGGTTCGTGCAATTGTTCGAATCGGTCGCTCGCCAGGGTCAGCGCGTCGAGCGCCTGCTGCGAGGCCGGGAATTCATCCGCGATGGCGAGCAGCGTTTCCGGATCGACCGCCGTCGCCTGCTTCGCCGCCGTCAGCCGCTGATACGCCTGCGATTCGTAAGCGGCATACACCTGTTGGCCGTGCAGCTGGATCAATTCGTTGATCGCATTTTCCGCGATCGCCCCGGCCGTCGACATGCCGTTCTTGTCACTCGCCGACGCGCTGCGCAGCGCGGGATCGGCCAGAATCTGCTGGTCGAGGGCGATCTCCGCGTCGGTGTCGCCGGTCTTGCGAAAGTAGGCGGCCTGCGTGAGCCGGTACTGCACCTGCTGCTGCGGCGTGGCGGCCGCGAGCTTGGCGCGATCGAACAACTCGCTCAACACCTGCGGCGAAGGGGTGTCGTTCTTCTGCACCTTCGTCGCCGCCGTGCACAGGATTTCAAAGAGCCGATCCCGCAGCGGGCCGCTCGTGAGTTTGCCGGCGCCGCCCATGTGCGCGATCGCCTGATCGAGCCGGCCGATCGCATCGAGCGGCCGCCCCGCGGCAAACAGCAGTTCGCCGTAATGCAGGTACGCCTCCACATCCTCCGGATTCGCCGCGATGCGCGTATCGAGCTTCGCCGTGGCGACCGTGAGATCGGCATACGCGGTTACGCGCGTGGGGCCGGCGATGATCAGGTTGTCGGGCGTCGCCACCACGTTGCCGGGCGATTCGTCATCGTCCCATTTGCCTTCGGCCGGGTAGACGCTTTCAAACTTGAACTGGTTCAGCGTCATCCGATACAGCTTGTCTGCGGTCGGGATCAGCACATACTTTTCCGACACGAACGGCCGCCCGCGAATGGCGTCGGATTCGGCGGCGTCGCTGGCGGTGAAGTTGCGGTACATGCCCCCGTTTTCCAGGAGCGATTTCAGCGGATCGAA
>JBQCCH010000634.1:0-17787 GCA_051962375.1 Tepidisphaeraceae bacterium | reverse complement strand
CTTTTTGGGGAGGACGGCGGTAAAAAGGAGAGGGGGGAGTGCCGGGTGGGCGCTCGGATTCTATGGCAAGATGATGGGGCGGTTTGGCGGGTGGGATGAGTGAAACGTGAAGACGTGAAGCGGGGACTACTGCGTATGGCGTACTGCGTAAATGTTGCTTGCCGGGGTCGGGCTTTGTGGTTTTGTGGTGGCGATAAGTGGTGTGGCGGTCTGGGCAAGGGCCGTTGCGCTGGCGCTCATGTGGGGCGGCCTTGGAACTGGTGGCCGGGCCGGGGGTTGGGGCGGAATTTGGGTCGAAAGTGAAAAGAAAAATGGCAGGAACGGCCGGACGCATTTTTTGATGACTTAGGCCGACGTCGCGACCGCGGGGAAGCGCGGGGGTTGGTGGGTTTGTGGTTTCTTGACAGTCTGCGGCGTGATAGGGTAGCGTCGCTCAACTAACCCGCGAGGACTCAACGTGATGCAATGCAGGGTGATGCAAGGCTGGGTGATGCGAAGCAATCTGGTGCGCTCCGGCAGGACGCGAAACGCGCGAACCGTCCTGGCGGCGGTGGCGGCACTGACCATGGCGGGGGGGCTCTGGAGCGTGGCCCGGGCGGATTTGCCTCAATCCGTGCGGGAATCGACGTCGGCGGAGCAGTTCAAGGACGAGATCAATAAATACGTCGCCGACCAGATCGACCGCGTCAAAGCGGGCGACAAGAACTCGGCCCAGGCGCGGGAAGAGCTTGCGAGGCAGCCGGAATCGAGCCAGACGGTATCGCCGTCGTCGAGCTTTCAGACGATGTACGTCAGCGCGGTGGTGAGCAACCTGGACGGGATGATGTCGTCCAAGAGCGTTCCGTTGCGGCTGAATGCGGGAATCGTGGTGGCGCGGCTGTGCCAGGCGACCCATGCCCCGCAATTGGCGAGCGTGGCGGAGCAATTGATGAAAGACCCGGCGCCGGCGGTGGCGCTGTGGGGCGTGAAATCGGCATCGACGCTGATTCCGACGATTATCAGCGTGCCCTACAACCTCAAGAGCCAGACGCTGACCAAGAGCGTGGTGGAGGCGGTCAAGCAGCACAGCAAGACGGGCGCGATCGTGCAGGAGGCGTATAACTCGGTGAGCGTCGGGGATCTGAACCCGCCGCTCCCGCAGCCGGCGCTGCAGGCGTGCGTGGACGCGATGAACGGGATCCAGGCGCTGCGGGTCGAAGAATGGAAAGCGGGCATCCCCGCTGCGCCGCAGGCGGATCGGGTGCCGACGATCTTTTTTGCCCGGGGCACGATCAATCGCGCGATGACCAAGGCCGAGAAGGCCGAGGCCGTGCAGCATCAGCTGAGCTTGTTGGCGCTGAGCTCCGAAAAAGCCGCGTCGGCCGCCGCGGATGTGAAAAAGGGGTTGTTTGAATTGGCGTCGGCGAACGCGGGCGTGTTGAAGGTGATGCTGCTGAACGACAACCAGTCGACGACGGCGACCAAATTCAACGACCTGATCGGTCTGCCGAAGAATCTGCAAGCACCGCAGATCGCCCAGAAGATCGCGGACGCCGAAGCCGCGGTAAAGGCACTTCCCGATTACAGCTCGATCAAGCCGGTGGCGTCATCGCAGGCGTCGGCGGGTTGAGGCGGGCGGATGGATTGATGTGAGAGCGTCCGCATGATGCGTCGGCACTTCGTTCGACCGATCGCCTTGGTTTGCCTGCTGGCGACCCTCTCCTGCAACCGCCGGCCCGAGAATGACGCCCGACATTTCCGGTTCATCAACCGCGGCGACATCTTCACGCTCGACCTGAACCACATGTCGTACAGTCAGGACTTCCGCCTGACCTACGCGATCCGCGAAGGGCTGTACGCACCGGTCGGCAAGGATTTTTCCCCAGTGCCGGCGGGGGCAACGGGCGTGGACATCTCGGCGGACAAGCGGGTGTACACCTTCCACCTTCGCCCGGAGTGCCGCTGGTCGAACGGCGATCCGGTGAGGGCTTCGGATTATGCGTTCAGCTGGCGGCTGATGCTCGAAAACCCGGGCGATTACACTTACCTGTTTTTTCCGATCCAGGGGGCCGAGCAATACAAGACGCGGTTGGAACACGGGGAGCAGGGGGATTTTTCGACGGTCGGCGTGAAGGTGCTGGACCCGTTGACGTTGCAGGTGTCGCTGAGCGAGCCGGTGGCGTATTTTCTGGACCTGGTGGCGTTTCCCCCGTTCTACCCGCGGCACGAGCCTTCGATGCGCCCGTTCGCCAAAACCGATCCGGTGACCGGCCGCACCACGTATGACGACCACTACACCCGCCCGCCGTACGTGGTCACCAATGGCCCGTTCAGCCTGACCGACTGGGAATTCAAGCGGGTGCTCCGGCTCAAGCGAAATCCATACTACTGGGACTCGGCCCACGTGAAGCTCGATGCGATCGACAACGTCGTCAACGAAAACACGCTGAGCCAATACCTGCAATTTGAAGCGGGGGCGGTCGATTTCGTGTCGGACGTTCCCGGCGACATCGGCCCGGAATTGCGGCAGCAGAAGCTCCCTGGGCTGCAGGTGGGGACATCGTTCGGCACGTTTTTTCTCACCCTCAATTGCAGCGATACGCTGCCGAACACCATTCTGAACGGGGTGAAAAATCCGATGGCGGATGTGCGCGTCCGCCAGGCGATGGCGATGAGCATCGACAAGGATTTCATCACCCGCGAAATCACGCGGATGGGGGAGCGGGCGGCAGATTTGTACATCCCGCCCGGAACACTCCCCGGCTACACGAGCCTGCCCGGGCTGCACCATGACGTGGAGAAGGCCAGGCAGCTTTTGGCCGAGGCGGGTTATCCTGACGGGCGCGGCTTTCCGAAGCTGCCGATCCTGTTCAACTCCGAAAACAGCACGCGCGGCCGAATCGCTCAGGCGCTGAAGCAGCAGTGGAAGCAGACGCTGGGGATCGACATCGAAATCGAAGGGATCGAAGGAAAAATTTTCCATCAGCGCTGCAGCAGCAAGCAATACGCGATCGCGACGGTGTCATGGTTCGGCGATTATCCGGATGTGTCCACCTTCACGGATAAATACTCATCCGACAGTCTGAACAACGATTCGGCCTGGTACAGCCCTGCATACGACGCGCTGCTCGCCAAGGCGGCACAGGAGACGGATATCCAAAAGCGGTTCGGCCTGCTGCAGCGGGCGGAGCAGATGATCAACACCCAGGTGCCGATCATCCCGATTTATTACTACGTCAATGCGATCCTGGTCGGGCCGCACACGCATGGGATCAGCGTGAATCCGCGGAGCATGATCGATTGGAAACAGGTTTCGCTGGAGAGCGGCCGATGATCAAGCTGATCGCCTACCGCACGCTGCAGTTGCCGCTGATCCTGGCGATCATTTATGTCATCACCTACCTGCTGGTGTGGGTGGCGCCGGGCAGTCCCTTTGCGGGCGAGCGGAATATGGACCCCGCGGTGGAAGCGTCCTTGAAGCACGATTTTCATGCCGATTCCGCGTGGCAATTCCTCGGATACTACCCCTGGCAGATCATCCGGCACGGCAATTTCGGGGCGTCGATGCAGTACAAGGAATGGTCGGTGAACGACATCATTCGCGCATCGCTCCCAATCTCGGTCATCCTGGGCATGTTTGCGATGGGCATAGCTACCGTGCTCGGGGTTGGAATCGGAACGCTGGCGGGCGTTCGCCGCGGGGGCTTGCTTGACTGGCTGAGCTTGTCGGTGGCATTGATCGGGATATCGGTCCCCAGCTTTGTGGTGGCGGCATTGCTGCTGATGTTGAGTGCGAGCGACGTATTTCGCGGACTGTTTGCAATCGGCCGATTTGAGCAGCCCGTCGATCTGCTGCTGCCGGGGCTTGCGCTCTCGCTGGCGCCGATGGCGTATATCGCCCGGCTGACGCGCGTCAGCATGCTGGATGTCCTCGCCAGCGACTACGTACGCACCGCCCGCGCCAAAGGCCTGAGCAAAGCCTACGTCATCTGGAAGCATTGCCTGCGAAATGCGATCCTGCCCGTACTCAGCTATCTCGGCCCGGCCGCCGCGATGACGCTGACGGGGTCATTCGTCGTCGAAAAAGTCTTCAACATCCCCGGCCTGGGGCAACACTTCGTGAATTCGGTGCTGAACCGCGACCAGACGCTGATTCTCGGCGTCGTTCTGGTCTATTCCGCGTTCGTGCTGCTGTTCAACCTGCTGGTCGACTTGCTCTACGGCATCATCGATCCGCGAATCCAGATCGGCGGTGCGCGATGAGTCGTCCCTGGGCGTCGGCGCGGATATGGGTGGGGGGCGGCGTCATGCTGACGATTTTCGTCCTCTGCGTTGTGACGTTGCCGTGGACGCTGTCGGCGGGGTCATCGCTTTTCTATGACAACCAACTGGCCGACCATGTCCGGCACGCGCCGATCGCGAGCGTTTCGGGGTGGTTCGGCTACGACACGCTCGGCCGATCGCTCCTGGGACGATGCCTTCTGGGCGGATCGATTTCGCTGCTGATCGGTGTGGCGGCGGCGCTGGTCGCGGTCGTCCTGGGGACGATCGTCGGCCTGATTGCGGGCTACAGCGGCGGGTGGATCGACGCGCTGCTGATGCGGTCGGTCGATGTGCTGTACGGGCTTCCGTACATCCTGCTGGTCATCTTGTTCAAGATCGCGCTGGAAAACCCGATGACTCGCGCATTCGACGCCATCAAGGGCGATCTGAATTTCAGTTCCGCACAGGCCGCCAACCTGGTGGTGATGTTTCTGTCCATTGGGCTGGTCAGCTGGCTGACGATGGCGCGTGTGGTTCGGGGGCAGGTGTTGACCTTGCGTGAGCTGCCCTTCATCGAAGCCTGCCGGGCGATGGGATTGCCGCGACACCGCATCTTCTGGCGTCACGTGTTGCCGAACCTGGTCGGGCCGATCACGGTATACGCGACGCTGACCGTGCCGAGCGCGATCCTGCAGGAATCGTTTCTCAGCTTCCTGGGTGTCGGCGTTCGCTTGCCGCTGCCGACATGGGGGAGCCTGGCAAGCGAGGGCGTGGCGGCATTGTCGCCGGTGAAGTTTTACTGGTGGATGTTGTTGTTTCCTTGCCTGCTCTTGATGACCGCGCTACTAAGTCTAAACTTCCTCGGCGACGGCCTGCGGGATTTGCTCGATCCCAGGAGCGAAGCCGCAAAGCTCTAGGCCTGCCTCGATTCGACCGCGTGACCGTGCCAGGACATCCCTATGGAAACACGCTTCGGCGTCAAAGACTTCATTCTGTTCCTCGTGCTTGCGATCGTGATTGTCATGATCGGGTTGGCGATGGTGCAGTTCGATCGGCAATGGAATGAAGTGCAGAATGTGAAACAGAAGCTGGAACAGCAGGCGGTCGATCTGCAGAACATCCAGCGGACGCTTGAGCGCGGCGTGGCAATGCGCGGGAGCCCGACCACGGGCCCGGCGAATGGTGCGGTCGCACTCGCCCCCGCGCAAGCGCGCATCGCCGCCGCCCGCGCCATGCCGAACTTTGCCGAGGGCGATTGGCTTGTCTACGGGTTGTCCAGCAAGATCGCATCGCTCACGCCGTTTCTGGGCGGCGACGCCAATTCCGCGGAAGTCATCGGGAACGTGCAGGAGTCGTTGCTGTCGCGCGACATGGTGACTTTAAAGTGGGAAGGGCTGCTCGCGGAGAGCTGGACGATCGATGACAACTCCGCAGCCTGGAACGCCTATGCCGCCAAGCGTCGGACGGTGCCGTTGACCGAGTCTGAAATCAGGGCGAATCCAGCCTTCCCAAGCGAGGCGCCTGCGGACGCACAGAAGGCATTCATCGACGCGCGGCTGAAAGAAGGCCGTACCGATGACGACATCGGCCGGGAGAAAGACTGCCCGCCGGCGGCGACGATCACTTTCACGATGCGGCGCGGGCCGACGTTCTCCGATGGCACGGCGGTGACCGCGCGCGACGTGGAGTTTACGTACCGCTTCATGATGAACCCGCAGATCGACGCGCCGCGCGAGCGTTCGGGCCTGACGAGTGTTCGAGACGTGAAGGCGTTGGACGATTGGCACGTGGCCTGGGTCTTCAGCGTGCCGTATTTCCAAGCGCTTGAACTGGCAGGCTCAACGCAGGTCATGCCGAAGCACTTCTATGAGAAATTCAAGCCGTCGGACTACAACCAATCGACGGGCCTCTTGATGGGATCGGGGCCCTATCAGCTGGATGATCCGACCAGCTGGAAGCCCGGCGTGCCGATCGCGCTGGTGCGCAACCCGCGCTACTGGGGCGTGGCGCCGGCCTTCAGCAAGCTGGTCTACAACGAATACACCAACAGCGTCGCGCTGGAGACGAGTTTTCGCAATCGCGACATCGACGAAATGGGCTGCCCGCCGGAGCGGTATGTGAAACTGCTGAAAGACCAACCGGTTCTGGATCGGACCCAGCATTTTGAATATCAGCCGGCGACGGGGGGGTATCGTTACATCGCGTGGAACCAGATGCGCGACGGCAAGCCGACGAAGTTTGCGGACAAGCGGGTTCGCCAAGCGATGACGCTGCTGATTGATCAGAGTCGAGTCATCAATGATGTGATGTTGAACCTGGCGATCCCGGCGACGGGGCCGTTCAATCCGGCGAGCAAGCAGAACGACCCGGCGCTGAAGCCGTATCCGTATGACCCGGCCAAAGCGATGCAATTGCTGGCGGAGGCGGGCTGGAAGGATCGGGGCACGGGCGTTCTGACCAACGACGCCGGCGAGCCGTTTGAGTTTACGCTCACGTATCCGTCCGGCAGTCCTAACTATCAAAAGCAGGGGCTGCTGCTGAAAGACCTGTTCGCGCGAGCCAAGATCCGCATGACCGCCGACGAACAGGAATTCTCGGTGTTCGGCGAGCGGCTCAAGCACCGCAATTTTGACGCCATCTCACTCGGCTGGACGGCCGGCATTGAGACGGACATTTATCAGATGTTCGACAGCAGCCAGATGGCGGACGGCGGCGATAATTTCATGAGCTACAAGAACCCGGAGCTTGATGCCACCATCGAGCAGGCTCGCCGCACGCTCGACGACGACGCTCGAATGGCGCTTTGGCGCAAAGCGCATGACATCCTCTACGAGGATCAGCCCTACACGTTCTTGTTCTTCCCCAAGGCCCTTGTGTTCATGGACAAGCGGATCGCGAACGTGCAGAAGCTGCCGCTGGGCCTGAATTCGGACGCGGAGTGGTTTGTGCCGAAGGAACTGCAGCGCTGGACGAAGTAAGGAGTCCGCATGCTCAGCTACATCGTCCGCCGAATCTTGCTGATGGTCCCGACGGTGATCGGGATCACGTTTCTGGTCTTCCTGGTGATGTATCTCTCGCCGGGCGGCGTGGGGGGATCGCTGCTGAACGACCAGGGGGCCATGCGTCCCGATGAGCGGATGGCGCGGCAACAGTACCTGGAAAAACGATTCGGCATCAACAAGCCGTTTCTCGTTCAATACGGGCGGTGGTTCAATCGCGTGCTCCCGATCGGCTTCAAGGACCCCGGCGAAGGGTGGCCCGCCTCGTGGAGCGTGGGCGTGAAGACGCCCGACCTGGGCCGCAGCTTCACCCGCGAACGGCCGGTGCTGGACATGATCGAAGATGCGTTGCCGGTGACGCTGACGCTCAACCTGATCACCATCCCAATCGTGTACAGCATCGCCATCGGCACGGGCATCTGGACGGCGGCGCGAAAGGGGACCGCGATCGACGTCGGCACCGGGCTCGTGCTGATCGCCCTCTGGTCGTTGCCGAGCATGTGGGTGGGCGTGATGCTGATTGGCTTCCTCGCGAACCGCGATTACGTGGCGCTGTTTCCGACCGGGCAATTGAACAGTCCGCTCGCGAGCGGCTGGGCGTTCTTCCCCTCGCTGAAAGACCATAACCCCGGCTGGCTGCTTGACCGGCTCTGGCATCTGGCGGGGCCGGTGCTGACACTGACGTACGGCGGGTTTGCGTTTCTCTCGAAGCTCACGCGGGCGAGCGTGCTGGAGAACCTGACGTCAGACTTCGTCCGTACGGCCCGCGCCAAAGGGCAGAGCGAAAAGACAATCCTGTTCCGCCACGTCCTGCGCAACAGCATTCTGCCCCTGATCACGATCGCCAGTTCCATCTTGCCGGGCCTTCTCGGCGGCTCGGTCATCATCGAAAACATTTTCAGCATCAACGGCATGGGCAAGTTGATGCTGGAAGCGATCAACGTCCGCGACCGCGAAGTGGTTCTTTCGGAAACGCTGGTGATTGCGATCATCAGCACCGTGTCGCTGTTGATTGCCGATCTGTGTTATGTGCTGGCCGACCCTCGGGTGAGCTATGAGTGAAGTGGTGACCCTCACGCCGCCGCTCCAGGAGAATGCCGCGCCGCCGGCATCGCGTCGCGCCTCGCGCGGGCTGCTGGCCATGGCCGCGTACGATGCGATCGGCCGCACCAGCACGCGGCTGGCGATCGGGTGGCTGCTGCTGATCGGATTTTGCGCGGTCTTCGCGCCGTTTCTGGCCAACTCATCGCCGCTATTGCTCAAAATGGACGGCCACTGGTCGAGCCCGCTGCTGCAGCATCTGCAATGGACGGACGTCTTCCTGCTGATCGCCACGCCGCGGGCTGCGTGGGTGATGTTCGGCCTGAAGCGGCTGGGCAGCTTCGTGCGGCTGGTGTTGCTGGCGGTGTTGCTTTTGGCGATCGGTTCTGTGAGTTATGCCGCGCTTGATCGGCGATCCGACGCGCTGATGGTCTACGAGCAATACCGCGAGGCCGCCGCCGAGGGGCACGTGCAGTGGGCGTTGCACACGCCGATTCCCTTTTCCCCCCGCGATTACGAGCGTGATCGGCCGTACGACGTGAATGACCCGGCGCCCAACGCGCCAAGCCGCCGGCATTGGATGGGAACCGAGCAAAACGGCGGCGACATCGCCAGCCGCATGATCCACGCTTGCCGGATCGCATTGTCCGTGGGCTTCATCGCTGAAGGCGTTTCGCTGCTCATCGGCGTAACGATCGGCGGGCTGATGGGCTATTTCGCCGGAGCGGTCGACCTTCTGGGCATGCGGCTCATCGAGATTTTTTCCTCGATCCCGCAACTCTATCTGCTGCTGACCTTCGTCGCTTTCTTCGGGCGCAACCTGTACCTCATCATGCTGATCATCGGCCTGACCAGTTGGACGGGATATGCCGCCTTCATCCGCGCCCAATTCCTGAGCCTGCGAAATCAGGATTTCGTACAGGCCGCCCGGGCGATCGGTTTGCCGACCTGGCGCGTGGTGTTTTTGCACATGTTGCCGAACGGGATTTCGCCGGTGTTGGTATCGGCGACGTTCGGCGTGGCGTCGGCGATCATGTCCGAATCGGCGCTGAGCTTCCTGGGCGTGGGCCTGGTGGACGACCCCTCGTGGGGGCAGATGCTGAACCAGGCGCTCGGCGAGAGCCGGTTTTATTGGTGGCTTGGCATGTTTCCGGGCCTGGCGATCTTCATGACGGTGCTGGCGTATAACGTGATCGGTGAATCCTTGCGCGACGCGCTCGATCCGCGATCGTTCAAGCGGGAGTAATGCATGGAACCTCTTCTGAGGATTGAAAATCTTTCGGTGGCGTTCGAGACCGGACGCGGCCTGATCACCGCGGTGAACGGTTCGAACGTCTCCATTGATGCCAGCCAGACGGTTGCCCTTGTGGGCGAGAGCGGCTGCGGCAAGTCGGTGTCGGCGATGTCCATCCTGCGCTTGCTGCCGTCCCCGCCGGCGAAGTTCACCAGCGGTCGGATCCTCTGGAAGGGGGAAGACCTTTTGGCCAAAACCGATGCGCAAATGCGCCTCGTCCGCGGCGCGGAGATCGCGATGATCTTCCAGGAGCCGATGACGAGCCTGAACCCGGTGTTCTCCATCGGCGACCAGATCGTCGAAGCCATCACGCTGCATCAACGTGTCGGCTCGCGCGAAGCGAATGCGATTGCCGAAAAAGCGCTGGCCGACGTGGGGATCAATGATCCGGCCCGGCGGCTGCGCGAATATCCGCACCAGATGTCCGGCGGCATGCGGCAGCGGGTGATGATCGCGATGGCGCTTGCGTGCCAACCGAAACTGCTGATCGCCGATGAACCCACCACCGCTCTGGATGTCACCATCCAAGCGCAAATCCTTGAATTGCTCCACAAGCTGCGCCAGGAAACGGGCCTGGCTATGCTCCTGATCACGCACGACTTGGGCGTGGTCGCGGAAAACGCGGATGTGGTGTACGTCATGTACGCCAGCCGAATTGTCGAAGTGGCGACCGTTGAAGACTTGTTCGATCGGCCGACGCATCCGTATACCCAGGGGCTGCTGCGCAGCGTTCCGAAGCTGGGGCAAAACATCGAGCGGCTGGAGACGATCCCCGGCAGCGTTCCCGGGCCGGCGAATTTTCCGAGCGGTTGCAAGTTCCACAATCGCTGCAGTGCGATGAACGGCGATCCAAAGTGCCGGGAGATCGAGCCGGAGCTGCGTGAAATTTCGCCCGGGCACTGGGCGGCATGTCATCACGTGGCCGGTTACGAATCGGCGCCGGCGACGGTGCCGCAATTGGGTTACAAACGTTTTGCCCTGCCCCAGGCTGCCGGCGTTTCGGAGATTGCATGATCATTACCATGATGGAACCGCCGACCGCGGCCGCGCCTCGCGAAAAGCCGCTCCTGGAAGTGCGAAATCTCAAGACGCACTTTCCGATCCGCAAAGGCCTGCTCTCCCGAACCGTCGGCCATGTGCGGGCGGTGGACGGCGTGAGCTTCTCGCTCCGGCCGGCGCGCACGCTGGGGCTCGTCGGCGAAAGCGGCTGCGGCAAGACGACGGTCGGACGCTCGCTCCTGCGGCTTATCCCCGCCACCAGCGGCGAAGTGAATTATGACGGCGAAAATTTCTTCGCCCATGAAGGCAAATCCCTCCGGCAACTGCGCCGCCAGATGCAGATCATTTTTCAGGATCCCGTCGGCAGCCTGAACCCGCGAATGACGATCGGCACGATCCTTGGCGAGCCGATCCAGGTGCACGGCATCGCGAAAGGGCGCGAGCGCGACGAGCGGGTCATGCAACTGCTCGACCGCGTCGGCCTGCCCGTCGATGCCGCGTATCGCTACCCGCACGAATTCTCCGGCGGCCAACGCCAGCGCATCGGCATCGCGCGCGCTTTGGCGCTTTCTCCCAAGCTCATCGTCTGCGACGAACCCGTCAGCGCGCTCGACGTCTCCATCCAAAGCCAGGTGCTGAATCTGCTCGACGACCTGCAAAAGGAGCAGGGGATCGCCTACCTGTTCATCGCCCACAATCTGGCGGTGGTGGAGCATTTCTCCGATGACGTCGCGGTGATGTACCTCGGGCGGATCGTGGAAAAAGCCCCGTCGGATGAGCTGTATCGCAACCCGAAGCATCCGTACACGCTCGCGCTGCTGAGTGCCGTGCCCGAGCCGGATCCGCGGCCGAAGAACAAGCGGATCGTGCTCAGCGGCGAAGTGCCCAGCCCCAGCAACCCGCCCAGCGGTTGCCACTTTCATCCGCGTTGCCCGCTCACGCGTGAGTTGGCCCGGCAGGCGGATGCGCGGGAAACGACGGAAATCACCTCCGGCGGGATCAGGCTCCGCGTGCTGCAGCGGTGCGTGAGCGAAGACCAGCGGCTCTGTGCCGTGAACGGAGATGCCGATCACACGGTCGCCTGCTGGGTGACGGCGAATTCATGACGCCGCGTGGCGGCACAGCTCGCACGCTCTCGCAGGATCGAAAACGAAACGGCGGCACGAACGCGCTGAACGCGGATCGCTCTAAACGCGGATCGCGCCGACCAGTTCGGCGTTGGTCTTCATCTTTGTCATCGCGTCGGTCAGGCTCTTCACGCCCTGCACGGGCGGCAGCGTGATGAGGTGCCGGCGGATGTTGCGGATTGCCGCCAACTGCGTGGGGTCCAGCAGCAGCTCTTCTTTTCGCGTTCCCGATTGTGGGATATTGATCGCTGGGAAGATGCGTTGGTTAGCAAGCTGGCGGTCGAGCGTCAGCTCCATGTTGCCGGTGCCCTTGAACTCTTCGAAGATCACCTTGTCCATCTGGCTGCCGGTTTCGATCAGGCAGGTGGCGAGGATGGTGAGCGAGCCGCCTTCTTCGATCTTGCGGGCCGCGCCGAACAACCGCTTGGGGATGTCCAACGCCTTCGCATCGACGCCGCCGGAGAGCGTTTTGCCCGAGCGGCTTTCCGTATTGAACGCTCGGCCGAGGCGCGTCAGCGAATCGAGCAGGACGATGACATCATGCCCCGATTCCGCTCGGCGCTTGGCCCGTTCGATCACCAGCTTCGCCAGGTCCAGATGTTTTTCGATCGTGTTGTCATTGCTGGACGCGTAGACCGTGCCCGGCACGTTGCGCTTCATGTCCGTCACTTCTTCCGGCCGTTCGTCGACCAGAAGCAGGATGAGCTCGGCATTCGGGTGGTTCTGGTGGATGCCGCGTGCGATGTTCTGCAGCAGGATGGTTTTCCCCGTGCGCGGCGGCGCCACAATCAACCCGCGCTGGCCGAATCCAACAGGGGTCAGCAAATCCATGATCCGGGTGGTGAATTCCTGGGGATTGTGCTCGAGCTTGATCTGGGGCGAAGGATCGAGCGCGGTGGCGTCGTAGATGGCGGTGGGGGGCGTCCAGTCGCGCAGGGGCGTTCCCTCAACGCGGGTAACCTTGGCGATCTGCTTGCCACGCAGTTCCCCCTCGATCATTTGCCCCGGGCGCAGTTGGAGCTCGGACCATAACCGTCGCGGCACGAACACACCGCCCGGCCGCGCCGCACGCAGCGGGGCTGTCGGATCGCGCAGTTCGCCGTCCTTGCGTTCGTCTTGGATTTGCAGCAAGCCTTCGACCAGATTTTCAGGCATCGAAACGTCTTCTATGTGAGGAGGTTCGCGTTCGTCAAAATCAGAGTAGAATCGGACTATAGCTCAAAACTTAACGGAGAACCAACAGTGGAATTGCTACAAACGCTGCAGGACGACATGAAAACCGCCATGAAGGCCGGCCAGAAAGACCGGCTGATGGTCATTCGCATGCTCATCAGCGAGGTGAAAAACATCGACCTCAATCCCGCCAAGCCCACGGCCCAGCAGGCGGTGGAGGCGTACTCGAAGAAGCTGAAAAAGAGCCTGGAGGAGTACGAAAAAATCGGACGCGCCGAAGAGGCCGCCAAGTTGAAGGAAGAGATCGGCATCGTCGCGGCGTATTTGCCGCAAAAGGCGAGCGCCGCAGAGACGGAACAACTCGTGGATGCGTTTCTGGCGACCCAGAATTTCACCGAAAAAGACGCCGGCCGCGCGACCGGGCAGTTCATGAAGCAGCACGGCTCGAACGTCGACGCCGCCCTCGTCAATCCGCTGATCCGCCAGAAATTGGCCGGGAAATAGCGGGGTTTCGCTGCAACTTCGGTCCATTTGACTTTTTTTCGCATACGCACCTTTGATGTGCCAAAAGGAAACAGCCATGTCTTCATCCCCGATCGGCGTCGGCTCTGATGCCCCCTCATTCACGCTCGAAGCCTCGGACGGCACCACCGTCGATTCGTCGCAATTGAAGGGCAAAACCTACGTTTTGTACTTCTACCCCAAGGCCGATACCCCCGGCTGCACGAAGGAAGCGTGCGGCTTTCGCGATGCCATCGCCAGTTACAAAAAACTCAACGTCCCCGTCTTCGGCATCAGCCCGGACCCCGTGAAAGACGTCACCAAGTTCGCCCAGAAGTTCGATCTCAACTTCCCGCTCCTGGCGGACGCGGATCATGCCGTTTGCGAGGCGTTTGGCGTCTGGGGCGAAAAAAACATGTACGGAAAAAAATACATGGGGGCCAACCGCTCGACCTTCATCATCGGCCCGGATGGGAAAATCCAGCACGTTTTTGAGAAGGTCAAACCCGAAGGACACGATCAAGAGGTGCTGGCCTACCTCCAATCGAAGTGACGCACCCCCGGATTATTCCTTGCCGCCACGGGTCGATTTTGATACACCAAATTCGCCGAAGGGAAGGGAATCCCCGCGGTTTCAACTCATTTTAAGCCCGCCCGCGTCGCAGCCCATCGGTTGCCAACCGGGTGAAAGGAACAGCATCATGGCCAAGCGTTCAACTCCGACCGGCGATAAGTCCAAAGCCGCCAAGCCCGTTGCCAAGAAGGAAGTCGCGGCGACCACACCCGTTCGCAACACGCCCATCCCCAAAACCCCCAAACCCGCGGCCGCTTCGGTCGCCACCACCACCAAGGCGCCCATGCCGATCACCTATGACATGATCAGCGAACGCGCTTATTTCATCTCGCAGTCGCCCGAGTGCGGCTCGCAGGATGAAAACTGGTTCCGGGCGATCGACCAGCTCACCCAGGAAAACGCCTGAATTCGCTTCGGTGTTGCGCACCTGCGGCCGCTTACGCTGCCGTCCGGTGCGCGACACCGAAGCCCCCGTTATTTCCGCGCCGCCCGGCGTCGACGTAATTCCGCGTCGATGAACGGGTCGATTTCCCCGTTGTCCAGCACTTTTTCCACCTGGCTGGTTTCGACGTTCGTGCGATGGTCTTTCACGCGTCGGTCGTCGAGCACATACGAGCGGATCTGCGTCCCAAAGCCGATGCGCCCTTTTTCGCCGACGATCTCGCGCAGCTCGGCGTCGCGCTTGGCCTGCTCCAGAAGCTCCAGCTTGCCCCTCAAAATTGACATCGCCAGCCGCCGATTCTGCTGCTGCGATCGTTCCACCGAACAGGTGACCGTGATTCCCGTCGGCTTGTGCGTGATGCGTACCGCCGAAGCCACCTTGTTCACGTTCTGACCGCCCGGCCCGCTCGCCCGCACGAAGGCCATGATGTCCAGATCCACTTCCGGGATCTCTTCCCCCGAATCGGATTCGGCAAATTCAGGCGTGATGTCCACGCCCGCAAAGCTCGTCATCCGCTTCCCCTGGCTGTTGAACGGGCTGATCCGCACCAGCCGATGCGTGCCCGCTTCCGCCCGCATGTAACCGAAGGCGTATTCGCCCTTGACGTGGAACGTCACCGACTTAATCCCCGCCTGTTCCCCGTACTGCCGGTCCACTTCCGACACATCCCAGCCGCGGTGCTCCCAAAAATGCAGGTACATCCGACTGAGCATTTCCGCCCAGTCCTGCGCTTCGGTGCCCCCTTCGCCGGCCTGGATCGTCACGAACGTGTTCAGCGAATCCGATTTGCCGTCCAGCAGCGATTGCAGCTCGATGCGATCCCCTTTTCGCTCCAGCGTGGCGAGCATCCGGTCGCATTCGTCCAGCGAATCCGCGTCGTCGGCCTCGGTCGCCAGGTCGTACAGGGCTCGACAATCGCCGATCTCCTGCATCATGCCCGCGATCGGATCGATCGTGGCCTTGATGACCTTCATTTCCTGGATGATCGGCTTGGCCGCGTCCTGGTTGTCCCAGAACCCGGGGGCGCCCATCTTGGCTTCCAGCTCTTTTTGTCGGGCAATTTTTCCGGGCAAGTCAAAGAGAGTCACGGATGCTTGTCATCCGTGCCTCCAGCTCGTCCAGTGATTTGGCGAGGTTATCGTGAATCATGAGTCGCCCACCTTAGCACGATTGTCCACCGAAGTCATTCCATCCGCTCGATCATTCCGCCTCAAAAAGGCCGCCATAAGTGCTTTTTTTCACCCGCCGGCCGTTCCTGCCATTTTGTTTTTCGCTTCCGGCGACAACCCTCGGCCCGGCCACGCGTTCGGCCAATCAAAACCGCGCGCCAGTGCGACGGCCCTTGCCCAGCCCGCCACGTCACTTATCTCAATCGTCAAAGCGGAAACGCACTAACGTTCTCCCCTTACGCAGTACGCCCTTACGCAGTCGAGCTCCTCCCATGTTGCCCCAAAAAACCAACCCACTTGTAAAGAGCCGAAGCGCCGACCCGCTTCCCACCCCCATTTGTACCGCCCCGGCCCTCAAAAAGCGGCCAAAAACACGAGAAACTCGCCGTATTCGCTCCCATTCCGCCAACGCATTCCTCCGCACGCGGTGGAGTCCGTCGCCCAGCGCACTAGGATGAAGGCATGTCGCATTCACACGACCACGAATCGCACGGCCACAGCGGATTAGGGCACAGTCACGCGCCGGCCGACTTCGGCCGCGCGTTTGCCATCGGCGTGACGTTGAATCTCGCCTTCGTCGTGGTGGAAGGCATCTACGGCACGTTCGCGCACTCCCTCTCGCTCGTCGCCGACGCCGGCCACAATCTCAGCGATGTGCTCGGCCTGCTCCTGGCCTGGGGGGCGATCGCCCTGGGCAAGCGTCGCCCCAGCGAACGACGCACCTACGGCCTGCGGCGCTCGTCCATCCTCGCCGCCCTCGCCAATGCGCTGATCCTCTTGATCGCGGTGGGGGGCATCGCCTGGGAAGCGGTCCGACGCCTGGCCGATCCTGAACCCGTCGCCACGATCACCGTCATGGTCGTGGCGGGCATCGGCATCCTCGTCAACGGCATCACCGCCGCTCTCTTCCTGGCCGGGCGCGCGCATGACGTCAACATCCGCGGCGCGTTCCTGCACATGGCCGCCGATACCATCGTCTCGCTCGGCGTGGTCATCGCCGCACTGGCCATGCGTTACACCGGCTGGCTCTGGCTCGATCCGGTCATCAGCCTCGTCATCGCCGCCGTCATCACCTACGGCACCTGGGGCCTGCTTGTTGAATCGCTCAATCTCGCCGTCGACGGCGTCCCACGCGGCATCGATCCGGAAAAAGTCACGCACTATCTCCAAGCCCTCCCCGGCGTCGAAGCGGTTCACGACCTGCACATCTGGGGCATGAGCACCACCGAGGCCGCCCTCACCGTGCATCTGGTCAAGCCCGACGCCACCCTCGACGACGCGCTGCTCGCGCGCATCCGGCGCGAATTGCACGATCGCTTCGCCATCGAGCACACCACGATCCAGTTTGAGCTCGGCGACGACGCGCACCCCTGCAAGCAAGCGCCCATGGAAGCCGTCTGATCGATCGCGGCCGCTTCAACCCAATCGCTTCAACACGGGCGCTTCAGCCAGGCCGCGCCGCCGACGTTGGTTCGAGCGGGTAGGGCGTCGCGAACCACTCGATCGCTTCTTCGTAATTGTTGAACGCCCGCACGTCCCACCCGCGGTCGTACGCAAACTCCGCCAGAATCGCCGCCCGCTCCCGTTCCGGCCGATGCAGGATCGCCAGGCGGTGATGATGACTGAAGCCCATTTCGTGAAACGATCGCGCGAGCTTGTAGAGTTCCGTCGTCGTCAGGTCGCTCCGCAGGTCGCGCACGTCAAGCAATGCGCAGCTCACGCCCCGTTCCACGCACGCCGCCGCCAGATCGCTGAGCACCTTCCGACTTCGTTCAAAATCGATCTTGCCCGCGGCATCGAGCCGAATGAAATCCTGCGTTCGAATGACCTGCATCGGGTAGGGCACGGGTCGCTCCTTGCCTTGGGTCTGACGCCAGGGATGAACTGATCGCGCTGCTTCTGAGGGGGCCGAAACACGCCTCGCTTAAAAAGTTTAGAACCCGGGCGTTCCGAAGTCATTCTTTTTCCCGATTCCCCCTTATCCCCGGGACGTGCGGCGAATCACCGCCGCCCGCGAATCACCCCCGCCCGCGACTCGCCGCCGGCCGCGCGCGCCGCTAAACTCACGCCCCTATGCCAACCAAAGAACAAACGCTGATTCGCATGAGTGACAGTGGCGTGGTCGCGGTGATTCGCGCCCCATCGGTCGACATCCTGGAGCCCTTGACCGAAGCCCTCGTTGCCGGCGGCGTGCTGAGCATCGAAGTCACCATGTCCACCCCCAAA
>JBQCCH010000633.1:0-4919 GCA_051962375.1 Tepidisphaeraceae bacterium | reverse complement strand
CGCGACCTCTTCCCGCAGCGATCGCTCCATCCGCTTCAGCTGCTGCATCTTGATCTGGCCGAGCCGCTGACGAAAGCGGAACTGGTTCGTGCGCTTGAACGCTTCGTCCAGCACTTCGATCGCTTCGTTCTCGTATTCGCTCTGCTCGGTCTTGACCAGCAGATCCACCAGCTTGGCGATCTTGCCCGGCTCGTTTGGTTCTTTGGCCAATTCCGCACGCGCGTCGCGCAGTTGCAGCGAGAGCATGTCCAGCGTGCGAACGTCCTTGTCTTCGGCCATCAGCTTTTCCTGGCCGGCGACGTCACGCATGCTGGAGCGGAACGAACCGCCGCTGCCATACCCGCCGGCGTCCATCGTCTGCTGGGCGCCGAGGTTCTTCACCTCTTGCTGCAGGTTCATGTCGTCCGGCCGCATGCGCAGCGCGTGATGGGCGGCATCGGTGGCGTGTTGCCATCGACGCAGGCGGATGTACGCATCTTTCAACGCGACGTACTTGCCGATTTCCTCGCGCCCCGAGTCGGCGTTGGCTTTCAGCAGGATCGGGCCGATCCACATCACCGTGTCGTAGCAGCCGGCTTCGACGGCGTAGCGGACCATTTCCAGCATCCGCGTCGTGTTCCCCGGGTCATACGCCAGAAACCGCTCGGCCAGAAGCATGTTCTCCTTGTCGTCCTTGCCGTAACGCAGCTTCATCTTCTGCATCATGCCCATGTCTTTGCCGCCCCGCACTTTGCGGTTCAGCGACACTTCACGCAGGGCCTGGTGAGCATTGACGTCTTCCGGATCGAGCTTGAGCCCTTCCAGGTACATGTCAATCGCGTATTCGAACTGCAACGCCGCCGCCACGCTTCGTGCTTGATTGAAAAACCGCTCGGCTTTCTTGCGATCTTCCGGAGGAGTGTCTCGATAACCCGGCAGTTGCGACATGAAAATAACTCGCCTTTTAAGTACTCAAACCGCTTGCGGACCCATTGAAGCCGCGAACATTGCGAGTGTCAACCGTTTGGCATAATGTTGACGCCCCGAGATGATTGAGTCCCTGAAAATCATTTTCTACCCCGATCCCAGGCTCCGCAAAATCAGCGAGCCGGTCACGGTTTTCGACCAGCACCTGGCCGACCTGACGGCCAAAATGCTGGAACTCATGCGCGCCGACCAAGGCGTCGGTCTGGCGGCGCCGCAGGTGGGGATCAACCAGCGCATTTTCGTCGCCAACGCCACCGGAAAGCCCGAAGACGACCTGATCGTAGTCAACCCCGTCCTCAGTGATGCCGCCGACAGCGAGAACGATGAAGAAGGCTGCCTCAGCCTGCCTAAGATCCGGGCGGACGTTGATCGCGCCCTGACCATCCGGCTCAACGCCCAGGATATTCACGGCCAGCCGTTTGAACGGGTCGGCACCGGGTTTGAAGCCCGCATCTGGCAGCATGAGTTCGATCACCTGAACGGCGTCATGATCATCGACCGCATGGGCTTCACCCAGCGCATGGCCGCCCGCAAGCGACTGCGTGAATTGGAAGACGATTTTGCGGCCGCCGCCAAGCGGAAACGGTAGGACGTTCCGATCATGCCGACGTTGCAAGGCCTTCACATTATCTTCGCCGGCTCCGGCGAATTCGGAGCACCGACGCTGCGCCGATTGCTCGACCAGGGTGCGACCGTCACCCGCGTCTACACCCAGCCCGACCGCCCCGCCGGCCGGGGCAAAAAGCTCACGCCGACGCCGATCGCGCAGCTCGCCCTGTCAAAAAACCTCGATGTCGTTCGCACCGCCGACATCAATGCCGAAGCCCTTCCCGATGCCGATGTGATGGTGGTCATCGCGTTCGGGCAAAAGATCGCTCCGCATGTCGTGAACCACGCGCGGCTCGGCGCGGTGAATCTCCATGCCTCGCTTTTGCCGAAATACCGCGGTGCATCGCCCATCCACAGCGCGCTGCTTGCCGGCGAGACAGTCACGGGCAACTCGATCATTCGTCTGGCCGAGAAAATGGATGCGGGGGCGGTGCTCGGGCAAAGCCGAGTCGAAATTCTCCCCACCGAAACCACGGGCGAACTTCACGATCGACTCGCCGACGATGGCGCGATTCTGATGGAGCGCGTCCTGATCGAACTTCGCGACGGCCGCGCGATCGAGCGCGAGCAGGACGCGGCGCTAGCGACGATTGCCCCAAAGCTGAAGCGGGAACACGCCCGGCTCGATTTCACGCAATCCGCCGCCGCCGTCTGCGCAAAAATCAACGGCTTATCGCCCTGGCCCGGATGCCGCGTGCGACTGATGTACGGCCTCGGCGAAATTGCCCGGCTGACCCTGCTCCGCGCGCGGCCCGTCGATGAGCAGACGGCCCTTGCGCCCGGTGAAATCGATTCCGACGGCTACGTCCGCTGCGGCGACGTCGCGATCGAAATCCTGGACCTCCAACCCGAAGGCGGCCGCCCGATGCCGCTCGATTCGTATCTCAACGGCCACCGATGGGAGGCCGGCATGCACCTTGAAAGTTTGACCTGAAAGTCTTTGCAATGAACGCCCGTGATGAAGCCCTGTGGCAACTCGCCCAAGCCGATCTGCCCGGTTGGACGACCCCCGCCGCCTCCAAATATCGCCCGAGCCAGCAAAATGCCGACCCGCGTGATGTCGATCTCGCCCACGCCATCTACCGCACCGTCGTCAAAAACCTGGGCCTGCTGCGGCACCTCGTCGAGCATTACGCCGGCCGACCGATCAACCGCATCGATCCGGCCGTGCAGATGGTCCTGGCGATCGGCATCGCACAATTGCGATTCTTCGACCGCCTGCCGGTTTACGCCGTCGTCGATCAGGCCGTCAATCAGACCAAGCGCATGAAGCTCGGCAAAGCGGGCGGCTTCGTGAACGCGGTGCTGCGTCGCGCCCTGCGCGAGCCGGCGCCCAAGCTGCCCACCAACGCCGATCCGCAGGATTACGCCCGCATCGTGCTTTCGCATCCGCCGGAGATTTTTCAGCGCATGGTCCGAGTCATGGGCGCGGACAAAGCGCTCGACCTCGCCGCCCGCCACAATGCCGAGCCGCCCCTGATCGTCCGCGGCATGCCGCCGGCGCGTGAGGGCATCACGTTGACGCCCCACGAGAAAAGCGGCTTCACGATCGTCACCGGCACCGGCGAATCGGTTCTGGCCGAGTGGGCAAACGCCGGCCTCGCGCAGGTGCAGGACCCGACCTCGGCAATGGTCGTTGAGCAATTCGATCTCGGCGGCGCGAAGCTCATCCTCGACCGGTGTTGCGGCGTCGGCACGAAAACGCTGCAGCTCGCCCGCGCCGCACCGCAAGCGACGATCGTCGCCATGGATACCGCCCTGTTCCGAGTCGAGGCGCTCAATCTCTCGATCGAAAACGCCGGCCTGACCAACGTGCAGGCCGTCCGCGCCGGCGAAGTGAATCAACTGCGGCACATGCGTGTCCTGCAAACGCCCAGCGGCGATCTCGCTCAGTTTGACCGCATCCTGATCGACGTCCCCTGCTCCAACAGCGGCGTACTGATGCGCCGCCCAGAGGCGCGTTACCGCCAGTCGAATGCCGCCCTCGCCAGTCTTCGCGACCTGCAGCGGCACATCCTGCTCGACACCCTGCCCGCGCTCGCGACCGGCGGCCAACTCATCTACAGCACCTGCAGCATCTGGCCGGAAGAAAATGAAGAGCAGGTTCAATGGCTCGTCCAGCAAGTGCCGGGCCTGCGGCTGGTTTCCACCAAAGTAACCCTCCCCTCCACGTCGCCCGAAGCGCGCGTTCACCATGACGGCGGCTTCTACGCCAAGCTGGTCAAAGAATCCTGATTCGCTCGGCATTCGTGAGTGCCGTAGCGACATCCACAAAACGCAGCAGCCGGTGAGAGCGTCTCACCGGCTGCCGTTGATTTAATCTGCGTTCGGATTCGCCGATCAGGCTTCGCTGATGGTCACCTTCGTCAGGGTGTCGCCCTGCTTGATGGTGTCGACCACTTCCTGCCCGCTGCGCACTTTTCCGAAGACGGCGTGCTTGCCGTCGAGCCAATCCGTCACGATGTGCGTGATGAAGAACTGGCTGCCGTTGGTGTTCGGGCCCGCGTTGGCCATGCTCAGGCTGCCGCGTTCGTGCTTGATCTTCAGGGCCGCCTGCTCGTCATTGAACCGGTACCCCGGACCCCCGCGGCCGGTGCCGGTGGGATCGCCCCCTTGCACCATGAAGTCGTTGATCACGCGATGAAACACCGTGCCGTCATAAAAACCGTCGCGCGCGAGCGTGACAAAGTTGTTTACCGTAGCGGGCGCACGATCGGCGAACAGATCGACCACGATCTGCCCGCGCGACGTGTCGAACGTGGCCGTGTAGGTTTTGCCGGCGTCGATCGTCATTTCCGGGGCTTTGCTGTATTGCTTGCTCATTCGTTTCCTTTCGTTCGAATTAGGCGAGTATAGGCGATGGCCACGAAAGATCGACAGCGCGGCCCGATGCGGAACTTTCGCGGGCGGCATCGAGCAGACGCATCGTCAGCAACACGCTCTCCACAGTCACGGCCGGCTCGCCCTCCCCATCGCACGCTCGCGCGAACGCGTCCCAGATCGCCGATTCCGTCAGCCCCGGCTCGCTCATCGGCAAGCGGGACGTCGCGCCGTCGCTCCGCGTCATCTCAAAGCCGGCCCACTGGCGCGTGTCGAATGTCAGCGACGCCGGCGCTTCCGCCGAGCCGGCCGTTGCATCAATGTGCCATCGGGGGAGCGGCCGCGTCGTCGTCGTGTTGATTTCACAAAGCCCCACGGCGCCGCTGTCAAAATCAATGACCACGCGGGCAAAGTCGTCGCAATCGCTCGACCAGACATTCCCGCGCAGTTGCGCGTACACGCGAATTGGCCGAGCCGGGAGCATCAGCCGCCAGAGCTGGTCGATGAAATGCGATCCCCAGTCA
>JBQCCH010000632.1:0-3002 GCA_051962375.1 Tepidisphaeraceae bacterium | reverse complement strand
ACCGGCAATGCAGAAGGGCGTCGGCGCGTACCCGTGTTTCCGCGTCGCAATGTTGGTCGGATGATCCGGCAACACCAAAACCCGCCATTCCGGGAACGTCCTGAGCTTTTCTACGACCGGGCCGACGACGTGTTCATCGATGGCCTCAATCGCCGCCACTTTCGTCTGCCAATCCGCCTGGTGAGATGCCTCATCCGGCGATTCCACGTGCGACACGACGATGTCATACCGATCCAGCGCATCGACGGTCGCCCGGCCCTGCCCGGCGTAATCGGTGTCGTGAAAGCTGGTCATCCCAGGCACATCCAGCACGTCCCACCCGAGCAGCACCGCCAACCCGCGCAACAAATCCACGCCCGTGATCATCGCACCGCGGGCGATCCCAAATCGTTCCTGAAACGACGGAATCGCCGGCGGATGCCCCTGGCCCCAGAGCCACGCCTGCGTCGCCGGGTTCAGGCCACGCTCGCGGCGTGCCACGTTGATCGGATGCTCCGCCAATCGCTTGGCCGATTCGCTGATGATCTCATTCAGCACGTCCGCCCCCGTACCGCGCGGCAAATAGGCGGCGATCGGCTCGTCCAACATCTCGTGCGGCGGCTTGGTCGTCACGTCGAACGGCTTCTGACCGGTGTAGACCAGCAGATTGCGATACGAGACGCCCGCATACAACCGAAAATCCTGGTCGCGAATCCCCTGGGCCACCTCGGCCAGCAGCACCCGCGCGTCGGCATCGCTGATGCCGCCCGAGGAGTGGTCTTTCATGATCCCGTCGATCACGGTGACCAGATCGCAGCGAAAAACCCAATCCGAGGGCGTCAGCGGAATCTTTTGAGCTGCCGCCTCCAATGGCGCACGCCCCGTGTGATAAACGGCCGGGTCATACCCCAGCAGCGACATCGTGCAGACGTCCGACCCGGACTCAAATCCCTCCGGCACCGTGCGCGCCGTCCCAACGACGCCTTGCCGAGCCACGGCGTCCATGTTTGGCGTTTTTGCCGCTTCCAGGGGCGTTTTGCCCCCCAACTGCACAAGCGGATCGTCGGCGGCGCCGTCAGGAATGATGATCGCGTATTTCATGGGTTAAGGTCGTCGTGTGATTGTGAGATCAAATCGTTTTGAGATCGAGTCGTCGCGTGGCCGAGCGGATCCAGGTTTGAGCGGGGACGGGCGGGTTCGCGAATCGCCTTCCCCAATCACCGGCGCCACCACTCAACACCAGAACCCTTCGCCACTCAAGCAAATTCTTCCGGCTGTTCCAGGATGCTCAGGCACACGGTGCCGGGTTGAACGCTCGGCAGTTTTTCAATCTCCCGGACGGCCGACTGCATTTCGCCGACCGTGGCCGTGTGGGTGGTGACGACCACCGGCACGAATTCCGCCTCGTCGTCGGCTTCCTGCTGAAAAACGCCCGCCAGGCTGATGTTGTGCTTGCCCAGGGTTTGCGTGATCTGCGCGAATACCCCCGGCTCATTGGCGGCGGTCACCCGCAGGTAAAAACGCGACTGCGCATGCGTGACCGGCAAAATCCGCGCCGACGGCAGCGTGCCCGGGAAAACATTGAGTCGCTCGAACGCGTGCGGAATCGTTCCCAGCGCCACGCCCAGGATGTCCGCCACCACAGCGCTGGCGGTCGGCATCTGCCCCGCGCCGCGGCCGTAGAAGAATTGGTGCCCGATCGCCGAGCCGTACACCGCGATCGCATTGAAGCTGCCGCTGACGTCGGCGAAGAGGTCGCCCTTGTGCACCAGCGTCGGCTGCACGCTCAGCGAAACCGATTCCCCTTCCCGCTGGGCGATCGCCAACAGCTTGATCGCATACCCCAGCTTGTCGGCCAGGCGGATGTCTTCGCTCTGCAGCGTGTCGATGCCGCTCACGCGGACGTGCTGCTCGGTGATCTGCTGGTTAAACGCCAGCGTTGCCAGGATCGACAGTTTCTGGGCCGAATCGCGCCCGCTGACGTCCATGGTCGGGTCGGCCTCGGCGAAGCCCTGCTTTTGCGCGTCCTTCAACGCGTCGGCGTAGGCCTGGCCGTTTTTTGACATCTGGGTCAGGATGAAATTGCACGTGCCGTTGACGATGCCGATCAGCGTATCGATCCGGTTCCCGATCAGGCCCCGCGTCAGTGCGTCGATGATCGGAATCCCGCCGCCGCAGCTGGCTTCGAATCCGATCGACACCTTGTTCTTTTTCGCCAGCTGAAACAACTCGGGCCCGCGGTGGGCCAGCAGCGCCTTGTTCGCCGTGACGACGTGCTTGGCGGCCGAGAGGGCTTCAGCGACGTAAGTGCCGGCGTGATCGATCCCGCCAGCGAGTTCCACAACCATCTGCACCTGCGGATCATGGATGGCCGCCCGGGCATCGGTGCCCACGGTGAACGAGTCGCCGAATTCGCTGTTCAGGTCCGCGTGCCGGGCGGGGTCGCGGCAGACAACATGTCGCACCACCGGCACGAGTCCGGTGCGGCTGCGGAGCAGGTCACCCTGCGCCTGGAGGATGCGCAGCACGCCGCGCCCCACGACGCCCGCTCCTAATAAAGTGATGCCTACCGACTGTGCCATGTCGTTTCGCTCCTGAGCGACGAGTGAATCTAGCCAAAGCGGCCCCGGACGCAATGGCACGCCGCTTGCCCCCGCGCGCCCGCCGCCATTTGACGGTCTATCCGCCGCGTCTTACGATCGCGCGACGCCTCGCCCGGCGCATTGCATTTGTTTGCCATCATCAGCGACATTCACGGCAATCTGGAAGCGCTCACCACGGTCCTGGCGGACATTGAGAAGCGCGGGATTCAGCACATCCTGTGTTTGGGTGACATCGTCGGCTACGGGCCGAACCCCATGGAGTGCCTCGACCTCGTCGGTCGCCGCGCCCGAGCCGCCCTGATGGGCAACCACGATTTCGCCGTTCTCTTCGAGCCGTTCAACTTCAATCCCGGCGCTGAGCAGGCCTGCTTCTTGACGCGGCAGCAGTTTGAGACCGATCCCGATCCCAAGCGCCGCGCC
>JBQCCH010000631.1:0-7606 GCA_051962375.1 Tepidisphaeraceae bacterium | reverse complement strand
CACCGGCGGATCGATCGCGCGGCCGATGCTAGTTGCAGCGCCCCCCCCTTGAGGGGCAATTGCATCCACTCCCAGGGGCCGGTCTTGAACCGCTCGTGCCACGCCCCGGACTCGCCGGCGAGGGTGATGCGGTGTCCGCGCTCTGCCATATAGGTTGACAGGTTCAGCAGATATTGGCTGATCCCGCCGGCATCTGAACCGGCCGTGAGATGATGAATTTGTAGCGGCGCCGGCGTCGCGCCGCCGGGCTCGGTCGGATTAGCCAAGGCACCCTGTCCTGTCCAGGTTTTCCATCAATCGGCCGGACCGCACCCGCCCTGAGCTCCTGCAATTTCTGCTTACAAAAACAAAACTTGTAGTTTTCATGGGCGATGAGCATTATATCCGATGGATTGCCGGGGCACTTCGAATTGGATTGTTTGCGAATGAACAATTTCAGCCCGACTGCCCGCCCGACTGCCCCTCCCGGCGTAACCTACCCTGAACCGAATCCGCTTTGGGAAGTTATCGGACTGGCCGCCGCGCTGACCGCCATCCCCGTGGTGATTGACCTCTTCACCACCGGCGTCAATGCCCCGATGCTTTACATCTTTACGCTGCTGGTGCTCGCCAATGCCGGCCTGCGGCGGTATCTGTGGCCCTACGCCGTGCTGGCGACCGCACTGACCTTGTCGCTCTACATTTATCATTTCGGCAAGCCGGTGCTGTCTACCCCGCACGTCGCCCTCACTTGGCGATTGGTCAATCGCCTGATGGTCGCATTCAGCATCTGCATCACAACAACCGCTTTGTACCTTTGGCTGGGAATGAAAGAGCGGCTCAACCGCTTCAGCAACCAACTCGCCGATCAGACGACGTTCATGGAACTCGCCGATTCGCTGCTGCATTTGTTCGGCAACGTCATCTGCATCGCGTTGATCCTGTGCATCCTCGCGATCGACCTGTGCACGCCCGGCGAATTCAATCTGCCGCTGCTCTACGCACTTCCGATCGTCATCGGCCGGTGGATGGGCAGCCCGCGCCTGCTGTGGCTGGCCATGCCGCTGATCATCGCGGCGAGCATCGTGGGTTATCTGCTCGGCGCGCCAGCCAATGTGCAACCCGACTGGTTCAGCCGAATCACCACCAACCGTGTTCTTGCCATCTTCGTTATGAGCACCAGCATTCTCATTCTAATCATTCGCGACCGACAGACCGCAAAGGGAATCGGATAAGGAGCGGGGCAATGTGTGGAATTGCGGGAGTTGTATGTCCCACCGAAGCTGCTGCGCAGTCTGCAATCGAAGCCATGCTGTGTGTTCAAGCGCACCGCGGGCCCGATGATGCCGGAAAGCAATTTGAACGGTTTGGCGATCAATATCTGGGGCTGGGGCACCGCCGCCTCTCGATCCTTGATTTGTCGCCCTTGGGACACCAGCCGATGGTTCATCCCGAGTCCCACGATGTCATCGTCTTTAACGGCGAAATCTACAATTTCCGCGCCCTGCGGAAGCAGCTGCTGCAGGACGGCGAAGATTTTCGCAGCACCGGCGACACCGAAGTGCTCCTACGCGGCCTGACCCGCTACGGTCCCGCCTTTCTCCAACGCCTGGAAGGGATGTACGCCTTCGCGTTTCTGAATCGCCGGGATCAAACCCTGCTCCTGGCACGCGATCCGATGGGCATCAAGCCGCTGTACATCGGCAAAAGCAACGATGCGCTCGTATTCGCGAGTGAAGTTCGGGGCGTTTTGTCATCGGGATTAATCGCCAACACCTTAGACAAAAACGGCATCGCCACGATGCTGGCATTCGGCGCGGTGCAACACCCGCACACCATCTTCGAACACATCCGTTCTTTTCCCGCCGGACATTACCAAGTCCTGAAAGCAAACACCGCCAGCGACTCATCGCCGATCCGCTTTTGGCAGTATCCTGAGATCGACGCTTCGATGACGGAATCGGAAGCCGTCATCAAGATTGAGTCGACCATGGACGCCGCCGTTCGGGATCATCTGGAAAGCGATGTGCCCGTCGGCGTGTTTTTGTCGTCCGGCCTGGACAGCACGGTCATCGCCGCCATCGCCGCGAAGCACAGCCGAACCGTCCGCAGCTTCACGGTCGGTTTCGCGGATCAGCCAGACTTAAGCGAAATGAGCCTCGCTCGTGAGACGGCCAAGCATTTCGGGATGGATCACACCGAAGTGAACGTCAACGGAGATACGGCCGAGCAATCAACCGTGCGATGGCTCCAGTCCCTCGATCAGCCGTCGGTGGATGGGCTGAATGTCTACATCATTTCGCAGGCGGTCCGAGACATCGGGATCAAGGTCGCCCTTTCCGGCCAGGGCGGCGATGAATTGTTCGGCGGGTATCCCAGTTTCCGGGACGTCCCGCGCATGCGTCGCTGGATGACGCGCCTTCACTGGTTGCCGGTCGGGCTGCGCGTGGCGTTGGCGCAAGTCGCCACGACCAGCCGAAGCAAGGCCGCCCAGGAGAAACTGAAAGACATCATGCGCACCGACGGAAGTCTGCTCGCGCTCTACCTCCAGCGTCGCCGCGCCATGTCATCAGCCCAGCTCCGCGCCTTGGGAATCGATGAAGCAATCATCCAATCGCAAAGCCAGGCCGTCATCGCGCAAGCCGTGGACGTGCTGTCATCGACCGACGAAATCGCCCAGATGTCTCGTTATGAATCGAGCCTCTATCAAGGCAACATGCTCCTGCGCGACGGCGACGCAAACGGAATGGCCCATGGGTTGGAGATCCGCCTGCCCATGCTCGATCGCCGCTTGCTCGATCTCATGCACCGCATCCCGGGCTCAGTCCGGCTTCCCAATGGCATTGCCAACAAGCATCTCATGCGGCGGGCGTTTGCCCCGTATCTCCGCTCAACGCTCTTGAACCAACCCAAGCGTGGCTTCACCCTCCCCATCCGTCGATGGATGGTGGGTCCGCTGCGAGAACTTTGCGAGCATGCCCTCATCCACCTGAAAACCTACGGGCTTTTCGATCCTCGCGGCGTGGACAGCCTATGGTCCTCGTTCCTGCGCGAGCCTGAAAGTCCGATGTGGACAAGGGCATTCACCCTCTGCGTTATCGGGCTTTACCTGCGCGAAACCACCGACCTGATGAAACGCTCGCACTGCAATTGATCGGAATAGTCGGTTAACATGCTGGCCGTGGGAAAACGCCCGCGCTCGAATGATCGGCGGTTGGATCCATCATGTTGGATGTTTTAATCCAGACTTTTAACGAAGAGGTGAACCTCCCGAAAACGCTGGAAAGCGTAGCCGGCTGGGCCAATCGCATTTTCATTGTCGACAGCGGGTCGACCGATCGCACGCAGCAAATCGCCGAGGCTGCCGGCGCAACGTTCATTTCCCACGCTTGGGAGGGGTACGCCGCGCAAAAGAATTGGGCCATCGATCATCTGCCTTTTGAGGCGGACTGGATCCTCATCATCGATGCGGATGAATCGGTGACGCCCGCGTTGCGTGATGAACTCTTGAAGATCACCTCGCGTCCGCCTGCCGAGGTTCGGGAAAGCGCCTTTGCGCTGAACCGCATGTTCGTTTTCATGGGCAGTCCTATTCGTCACTGCGGTTATTTTCCGAGCTGGAATATCCGCCTGTTCAAGCGCGGGCGAGCCAGGTACGAAGAACGGCTGGTCCACGAACACATGATCACCGACGGGCCGATCGGCTCGCTTCAGCATCTGCTGATCCATGAAGATCGCCGCGGCCTCGAGCACTTCCTGGCCAAGCACAACCGCTATTCATCGCTCGAAGCCCGTGAGTGCCTGGAATCCCCCGAGAAATGGCCCGGCTGGCGCGGAATCATCGCGGATCGCATCGCACGGCGTCGGCTCATCAAGACCCGCATCACGCCTTACCTGCCCTTTCCCTGGGCTTGGCGATTCATCTACATGTACGTCGTGAAGCTCGGCTTTCTGGATGGCCGCGCCGGGTGGTATCTCTGCACGCTGATTGCGTCGTATGAGATGTCGATCCAGGTGAAGCTCGCGGAAATGCGTCGTCTTCACGAAAAATCGAGCCACTCGATTACGGCGTTAAGTGTGCCGGAAGGTGCGGCCGATTATTCCGAGACCGCGACGATCCAAACCGTCGCGCGACATTCCAGCCCACCCGTCGCCGCCGAACGACCGATACCGCGCAACGGAGCCGAGCCTGTCGCCCGGTCGACGCTTGCCATCGATGCCAACGGAATCCCGACGCTGGTTCGCAATGATCGAGACGAGGAGCGATTCGCCAGCCCGTGGACGACGAAGCAGAACATCGCCCGGGCCCTGTGGATGATCACCACGCGCCTGCTGTTTCGCCCCTCGTTTCACAATTGGTACGGGTTCCGCAACCGAATGCTGCGGCTGTTCGGCGCCAAGATCGGCAAGAATGTCCGCATCCGACCGACGGCCAAGATTGAAATTCCCTGGAATGTTTCCATCGGCGACAACAGCGTCATCGGCGACGACGCCATCATTTATTCGCTCGGCCGCGTGACGATCGGGCAACGCGTGGTGGTCAGCCAATATGCCCACCTCTGCGCCGGCACCCACGATGCCCGGCTGCGGAGCTTTCCTCTGCTGAAGCCCCCCATAACGATCGGCGACGACGCCTGGATCGCGGCCGATGCGTTTGTCGGTCCCGGCGTTACCGTCGGGAGTGGCGCAATCCTCGGCGCACGATCAAGCGCGTTTCACGACTTGCCGGAATATCAAATCTGCGTCGGCAATCCGGCGAGGGCGATTAAGCCGCGCATCCTGATCGATTCCAACGCACCGGCGGAGACCGAGCCGCGCGAGCCGGAGCCTGCCGCCGAAACGTCAGGAAGCGTGACGCAAAGCCACGGCGAATGAGATGACCGCGGCGAGTGCCAGCCAGCCAACGCTTGCGGGAATCCACCGCCGGACCGCCCACGCCATGGCGGGCAACGCCGGGAGCGCAAAACGCGGAAACGCCTGAAGCCCCCACTTATTTCCGACGCACAAGACGAACAGCGTGTTGCCGGCCAGCCAAACCAGCATCGCCACATCCATCCGATGCTCGGCCGGCGTTCGCGGTTGGGACCGCACGCGGCGCGCGAGCACGCCGATCAACCCCAACACCGCCGCCACATGCAGCCACACGTAAATCAGCTTCGATCGGCCGACGGGTTCATAGAACGGCGTAAAAATCAGAGACTTGAACGGCCACGTGAAAAGATCGCCTCGGTAGGCAGAATCAGACTCGGCGTAGTACCGTACGCCGTACAACGCGTCACCCGTGACGTGACGCACAATCGCCAACCCGCTGAGCACAACCGCCGCCGCGATCGCGCCAGCGACAATCGGCCGGGAGCGACGCCCACTCATCCACTCGCGGGCGATAAACGCCATCACCGCAAAACAGGCCACCGGGCGCACGATCCCCGCGTAACCGAATAACAGCCCGGCGATCAGCGTCCCGACCCATCCCGACTCTTCGCCAATCAATAATCCCAGCAGGCATAGGAGCAGCAGCAGCGGCTCAGTCGTCGGCCCGACGCTGCAGACCAAAAAAATCGGGGGAAGGACGGCGAGCATCCACCCCACCCGCCGACACCGGCACAGAATCGCCGTCAGTGCCGCTGCCCCCGCTCCGCTGATCACGCCAACAACAATGCCGGCGAACCAAGCGGGCATTCCGCACAGCGAAACCAACCCCATGGCGATCGGAAGCCCCGGAAACACGCGTGCGTCATAAGCGGAAAACGCCGTCGGCCGACCGAACATGTGGTCGGCATAATGAATATAGTTAACGCCATCCCCCATGCCCGCCCAGTCTTGCAACGATTGATGATGCAGCCTGCACGCCAGCCCGATAAAAAGCACACGGGCGACGATCGCCGCCGCAGCGATGGCCCATAACGCCGTGCGGTTCGCAGCCGCCCAACTCGCCGGCCGCGGATCAAGCCCCGTCATCGTGCCACTGCCGCTCATCTGCATTCACCCGTCCTTGATCGACGCGGGCGGTTATACTCGCTGGCAGTGAAATGCTGAACGTGCTGCACGTCATTTCAGGCATCGATCCTCAAAACGGCGGCCCCACTCGCGCGTTGCTGGGGCTCACCGCAGCCCAGGCGAAGCTCGGCCTGCAAGTGAGGGTCGCCACCACCTACCGCCAGAACACCGGGCCCGACAACGCGCCGCAATTTGAGGCGGCCAACGTCCCGGTCACCCTGATCGGCCCCGCCTGGGGACCGCCCTCCTGGCACCCGAAATTGACCGGCACACTCACACCGCTCATTCGCTCAGCCGACATCGTTCACATTCAGGCCCTGTTCGAAGAAATTCAGCACAGGGCGGCCGCACTCTGTCGAACGCTCAATAAACCCTACATCATGCGACCGTGCGGCGGGCTCGATCCGTGGGCACTGGCTCGCGGGAGGCTTAAGAAGCGGCTTTATCTCGCGTGGCGTCTGCGTCGCGATCTGAACGGCGCTGCCGCCATTCACTACACCACCGCCGCCGAAGCCCGCAGCGCCGAACCCCTCGGCCTGACCGCGCCGACGATCGTTGAACCGAACGGCATCGATCTTTCGGAATTTGACCCACTGCCCGCCAAAGGCTTGTTCCGCGCCAAGCATCCGCAAATCGCCGGCCGCCGGATCATCCTGTTTCTCGGCCGGATTGATCCGAAAAAGGGGCTCGATCTTCTGATCCCCGCGTTCGCCCGCGCGCAGCTGCCCGACGCCGTCCTGGTCCTGGCCGGCCCCGATAGCTTCGGCTACCAGCAGCAGATGCAAGCCCTCGCCCAGCGCGAAGGCGTCGCCCCCCAGGTCCTCTTCCCCGGGATGCTCCACGGCCGCGAGCGGATCGAGGCACTGGTCGACGCCGACCTCTTCGTCATGCCCAGCTACGTCGAAAACTTCGGCATCAGCGTCATCGAAGCCCTGGCGGCGGGGGTGAACACAATTGTCTCCGAGAAGGTCAATCTGGTGGATGAGTTGCCGAGCGGGACGGTCGCACGGGTGGGTATCGACATCGACGGGCTGTCAGCGGCAATCCGTTCGAAGGCGGCAAGCGACATCAATCGCCATGACAACTCAATGGCCCGACGACAACTGGCGGCCCGATATTCCTGGACTGAGATGGCGAAGCATTGGCAGCGACATTACAACGCCCTGATCCGATAACGATATTGACGGCTTTCAATCGCTCGCCCCCCTATTCCGATGTGGTATATTTCGCCTGCCTCACAACCGCTTGGCGAGATGTTCGATTGCTACCATGGCAGACGTCACCGTAATCATCCTCACCTTCAACGAACAACTGCACATCAAACGTTGCATCGACAGCGTTAAGCCTTTTGCCCAACAGGTCATTCTCGTCGATTCGTTTTCAACAGACGATACCCAAGCCATTGCGATGGAGGCCGGCTGCCAAGAGGTGCAGCATGCGTTCACCAACCACGCCGAGCAGTTCAATTGGGCTCTGGATCACTTGCCGCTCGACACGGAGTGGGTGATGCGGCTTGATGCCGATGAATATGTCCTGCCGGAATTGGCGGAAGAGATCAATGGCCGACTGGATGGCCTCCCAGCTGATGTTTCAGGAATCAATCTGAAGCGACAGATCGGAAGAGCACACG
>JBQCCH010000630.1:0-2903 GCA_051962375.1 Tepidisphaeraceae bacterium | reverse complement strand
GAAAAAGCGGGGTTTGCCCATCCGGACGCCCATCGTTACACCGGCCAGGTGTTGGTGGGCGACATCGGCGTTCCGCGCGAGATCGTTACCAAAGTGCTGGCCTGAGCGGCGCTGGGTTTCGGACCTTGCACGGGCGCCCGGGGGCATCCTTCACGCTTTGCGAGCGATCCATTACAATCGCCGGCTTCGAATTGTGAGAGGACTCCTATGCTCAGCGGCGCGATGACAGCTTTGATCACCCCCTTCCGCGATGGCCGGCTTGATGAAGCGCGGCTGAAGGAGCAGATCGAGCGGCAGATCAAGGGCGGCGTGAGCGGGATCATTCCGGTGGGCACGACGGGCGAGTCGCCGACGGTGAGCGTCGAGGAACATCGCCGCGTGATCGAAATTGCCGTGCAAACGGCGGCCGGGCGGTGCAAGGTGATTGCCGGCACCGGCGCTAATGCCACCAGCGAAGCCATCGAATTGCACGAATTCGCCAAGTCCGTCGGCGCAGATGCGGGGCTCAGCGTCAATCCGTATTACAACAAGCCCACGCAGGAAGGCCTGTACCGGCACTTCATGACGATCAGCGAGCGCGTCGATCTGCCGATTGTGCTGTACAACATTCCGGGGCGGACGGGCATCACGATGTCGGCGGCCACCGTGGCGCGGCTGAACAAGAACGCGAACTGCCCCGCCATCAAGGAAGCGACCGGCTCGCTCGACATGGCCAGCGAGATCGCCAGCCTGTGCGACATCACGATCGTCAGCGGCGACGACTCCCTCACGCTGCCGCTCATGGCGATCGGGGCGACGGGCGTGATCAGCGTCATTTCCAACCTGTTGCCGGCGAAGGTGAGCGAAATGGTCGCCCGCTTCCGCAAAGGCGATGCGATCGGCGCGGCGCAATTGCACCACGACCTGTTCCCGCTGACCAAGAGCCTGTTCCTGGACGGGAATCCGGTGGGGATCAAGCACGCGATGAAACTGGCCGGCCTGGATACCGGCGAATTGCGCCTGCCGCTGGTGGAAGCCAGCGACGCCACGCAGAAAATCATCGCCGACCTGAGCAAGAAATTCTTCTGATCCTTAGTCGGCTGCATCCGCATCGCGATCGCTCACGCGGGCGTGCGGTGTTCGGCGACGGCCCGCTCGCTGGATGGGGTTCGATTCGCATGACGCGCCTGTGTGTGCCCATTTTCGTTCATGACGTGTCGCAGGCCCAGCGCGATGCCGCCTTGGCGGCCGAGCGCGGGGCGGACATGGTCGAGTTGCGCATCGACCTGCTCACCGACGCCGAGGCCGTGAAATCGCTGGTGCGGAGCGTGCGCTTGCCGGCGATCGTGACGTGCCGTTCGCCCGATGAAGGAGGCAAATCGGCGCTGAGCGACATCGAGCGCCTCGCGTTGCTGACGGCGGCTGCGGAGGCGGGCGCGTCGTACCTGGATATCGAGCTCGCCGCCGTCAAGGCCAACGCCTGGGCCGGCCCGCAGCAGCCGCGCGATCGGCGGAGTGGCTGGATCTATTCCTTCCACGATTTCCAGACCCGCCCCGCCGATCTCACCGTCCGGGCGCTTGAATTGGCTGACAGTTCGGCGGATGTATCGAAGCTGGTGTGGATGGCGCGCACGGTGCGCGACAACCTGGAAGCCTTCGACTTGATGCGTCAGCGGCACAAACCGACGATCGCCATCTGCATGGGCGAAGCGGGCCTGCTGTCACGCATTCTGGCGAAGAAATTCGGTGGGTTCCTGACGTTTGCCACGCTCGACAAATCCGCCGCCACCGCGCCGGGGCAGCCGACGTTGGCCGATCTGAAGTCGCTGTATCGGTGGGACCATCAGCGCCCCGAAACGCGGGTGTACGGCGTGATCGGCTCGCCCATCGCCCATTCGTTGTCGCCGGCGATCCATAATGCCGGGTTTGATTCGATCGGCTTCGATGGCGTTTACGTGCCGCTGCTGGTGGAGCCCTCGTATGAATCGTTCAAAGCCTTCATGGAGACGTTCCTGCCGCATGAAGGCCTGCTGCTGAGCGGGCTTTCGGTGACGATTCCGCACAAGGAAAACGCGCTGCGCTACCTGAAGGAAAAAGGGGCAACCATCGATCCGCTGGCCGAGCGGATTGGGGCGGTCAATACGATCGTCATCGACCGCGAGAACGGATTAGCACTGCGCGGGTTCAGCTCCGATTACGCGGCCATCCTCGACAGCATCACTGCCGCGCTGTCGATTCGGCGCGACGATTTGAAGGACTATCGGGTGGCGGTCCTGGGCGCGGGGGGCACGGGACGAACGGCCGTCGCGGCGCTGGCGCATTGCGGGGCCACTGTCGTCGTCTACAACCGCACCTTCGACAAGGCCGAAGCGCTGGCGGCCGAATTCACGGGCAAATCGGGGAAGGTTGTCGCCGCCCGCATGGAGAAGCTCTGCGATTCGTGTTGCCAGATTTACATCAACACCACGAGCGTTGGCATGTCGCCGAACGTGGATGCATCCCCATTCGACCCCACGCCGCCGAAACTCGATGCCTCGCACCTGGTTTTCGATTCGATCTATAACCCGATCGAAACGAAGCTACTGGCCCACGCCCGGGCGAGCGGAGCGAAAACCGTGAGCGGCATTGAGATGTTTGTGCGTCAGGCGGCGGCGCAATTTGAGGCCTGGACGCAGATGCCCGCGCCGATCGATCTCATGCGGCACGTCGTGGAATCTCGATTGCGGTGACTTCAGCTGACAACGACAATGGAAACGCACCCACGCCAAGCGTGCCCGGTGATTGAATGCCGGCTGCGGCTCCGTGCGCCGTGGCCCATTAGATCGGCATGTTTTGGATTTCGTCGTAGGCGTCGAGCAATTTGCTGCGGATGGCCAGGAGCGTTTTGAAGGCGGTTTCGCTCTTTTCGACCGCGACGAAAACGC
>JBQCCH010000629.1:0-2387 GCA_051962375.1 Tepidisphaeraceae bacterium | reverse complement strand
CGCCAAGGAAATCATGCTCCAGGGCATCCTCAGCATCCAGGCGGGCAATAACCCCCGCGTCGTTGAAATGCAGTTGCTGTCCTTCCTGAACAACACGCAACAGGCCGCCATGCTGAAGGCGGCGGCGTGAGTGGAGTGGAGGGTCGGCAGTGGAGAGTGAAGCGTTGAAGACCGATTATGGCCAACGACTTTAAAGACTTGGTGGTTTGGCAGCGATCGATGGATTTTGTTGTCACCGTCTATGACGCGACCAGACACTTTCCGGTCGATGAACGATTTGGGTTGACGAATCAACTACGGCGGGCGGCGGTTTCGGTCCCGTCCAACATTGGCGAAGGACAAGGCCGACGAGCACGAAGCGAATTCATACGGTATCTGCGTATCGCGGACGGTTCACGACAGGAAGCGGAAACACAACTCCTGATAGCCCACGAACTCGGCTTTCTGGATAACGAATTGCTGTGCGATTTGACCACACGATCGGATGAGATTGCCCGTCTCCTTTCAGGCCTCATCCGCTCTTTAAAACCGAGTTCTTAACTCTCCACTCTTCACTATTAACTCTCCACTCCCATGGCCAAGTGCAAAAAATGCGATCCTCACGAAATCTGTGAAGCATGCCCCGAGTGGATCTTCACGCTGGCCGATCTCATCATGTGCATGATGGGGCTCTTTGTGATTCTGTGGTGTCTCAAGCCCGGCGGGCAGGCGCAGGAAAACGTCACGCAAAAACAAAAAGAGAACCAGGAGATGATCGAACTGGCCGGGGATATTCGTGCCGGATTCGGCTACGTTCCCGATCCCAATTCGTCCGACCCGGTCGACCAGGCGATGGTCAAAAAGAGCCTGCGTCTCGTCGGCAAAGGGCACGAAGGCACGCAGAAAGTGAAGCAGGAAGCCGTCGAGGGAACCGATCCCACGGTCACCACCATCCGCGAGGGCAAACTCTCGGCGGTCGGCACGCGCATTCTGTTCGACCGCGGCAATGCCACTTTGTCCTCCGAAGCCCAGCACATGCTCGATGACATCGCTCAGCAGATCATCGGCATGCGGTTCATCGTGGTGATCAAGGGGCACGCCGCCCGGGATGATTTTCCGGACGGTGCCACGCCGCAGCAGTTCATGGACATCTCCATCCGCCGCGCGCAATTGGCGGCCGATTATCTGGTTCGCCGGGGTGTTTCGCCGGACATCCTCCGCGTGCAAGGCTGCTCGTTCTTCGAACCTGTCCGCGAGCGGGCTTATTCGTCAGAACTGCAATCGACCAACCGCCGGGTGGAAGTCTATTCGACCGACACGCTCGTCCGCGACCTGCAAGACCCCCGCCGCACGTCGTCGCTCCCCATGGATTGAGACGCCGCAGCGGGCTTCAGGGCGTCGTGGCGGCAGCTTGTTTTCGAAGCCCGCGAGCACTGAAGGATTGCATCGCGCCGCGAATGTCGCATGAATACGCAACCATCGCGACGATCAATTCGCCACCGGTCGCCCAGAGCCGCAGCACCAGCGCCAGCAGCCGGGCAAACCCGTCGAGGCCTTGCTCGTTCATGCTGTTTTTGATGTCGGCCGGCATGATGATCACGACGACGGTCATGAACACCACCTCGCGCACGCCCAAGCCGCCCGGGGCCCAGACCGCGAGAAATCCCGCGCACCACGCGAGGCAATACGCCCCCGCCACCACCCACCATTTAGCGATCGGCAGCCCCAGCGGCCCGCTGACGATCAACCAAATCGCCAGGCTCATGATCGTCACGCCCAGCACGTTCCAGCCCAGGAGCGCCATCAACGTCAGCCCCGGCACACGTGCTTCGATCGGCGGACGCTTGAACGAGCGGATGATCCGGTTCATCACCCCGTAAAAGACCTTCGGGTGCAGAAGCAGGGACAGCAACGGGAGCAAACACATCAAGCCCAAGAGCCAGCCCCGCGCCCCGCCGTGCACGTGCTTGACGCCGAACCACAACAGGCACGCGACCGCCACAATGATGTTGGCCAGCAGAAATACAATCAGTTCCAGCACCTGCGACGTGCTGCACACGCTGCCCGGCACGCCGTATGGCCGGAGCAGGAAAATCCGTCCCATGACCTGCCAGATCACGCCCGGCAGGTAGCGGGCGAGTTCGCTGGTCGACCAGACGCGCGTCGACGGCGCCAGCGGCACCACATGCCCAAGCCCGCGAAGGATCATCCACCAGCTCGTCACCCGAAAGACGAACAAAAACCCCGCGAACATCAGCACAGCCCCCGCAAAGGAGAGCGGCCGCACCTTGTCCGCGATCGGGCGAATCTCGTCCCAGTGCAGAAACACGGGCTTAAGGATGTTAAAGATCAAGGCCAGCGTGATCCCAATCCCACCCACGCGCCGCAGCCAGGGCTTGGAGATTTTC